>NZ_PJBO01000002.1:0-51409 GCF_002836425.1 Planomicrobium sp. MB-3u-38
GCTCACTTATGAACATGTGAAATTTATTACTTCGCCATAGATTTCAGTTTCCATTGCTGTTTAATAAGAAGTTAAAATGCCGAAACCTCATGGAGGTTTCGGCATTTTTATTTTTCTTCTATATAGAAGTGGACTCTCTTTTTTATTCTTCGAATAGGTTCATGCTCAGGTATCGTTCCCCGGTATCCGGCGCGATGCACAAAACTTTTTTTCCTGTACCGAGCCGCTTCGCAATCTCGATTGCCGCATAAATGGTGGCACCAGCAGAAGGACCGACGAAAATACCTTCTTCACGCGCAACCCGCCGGAATATATTGATGGCATCTTCATCTTCGATGGCAAAAATTTCATTGTAAATCTTGGTGTTCAGGATTTCAGGAATAAAGCCGGGGCTAGTTCCAACCAATTTATGTTTGCCAGGTTTGCCGCCTGATAAAACAGGGGAGCCTTTCGGTTCAACAACGGCTATATAAAGATCCGGAAGCTTTTCTTTCAATGCTTCTCCGGTACCTGTAATGGTGCCGCCAGTTCCTGCGGAAGCGACGAAGGCATCCAGCTTGCCGTCCATTTGCTCAAAAATTTCCAGAGCGGTGGTTGTTCGGTGTATATCCGGATTGGATTTGTTTTCAAATTGCTGTGGGATGAAGCTATTGGGAATCTCTGCTTGTAATTCGAAAGCCTTTTTTATGGCACCCGGCATTTTTTCATGATCTGGTGTAAGGACGACTTCAGCGCCGAAAGCTTTCAATAAGTTAATGCGTTCTTTTGTGGCGTTGTCTGGAAGGACCAAAATGGCCCGATAGCCTTTGGCAGCTGCCACCATAGCAAGTCCGATTCCGGTATTGCCGCTGGTCGGCTCGATGATCGTAGCGCCCTCTCCGATAATACCTTGTTCTTCTGCATTTTTGATCATATTAAAGGCTGCGCGGTCTTTGACGCTTTTGGAAGGATTGAACATCTCCAATTTGACATAAACGTCAGCGGCACCGGCTGGCACTATTCTATTCAATTTTACGACAGGTGTATCCCCGATCAAATCAGTTATATTATCTACTGGTTTCATAACTTCAAACAACCTTTCCTCAGTTATTAATTGTATGGAATCCTCTAATTGTAGTATACCTCTACTAAACCCGACAAATCCTATGGTTTATAAATCAGATTAATTCTGGGCAGAAGCGTTAATTTAGAAATTAGACCTATAAAAAAATAAAAAGTTGTGACTTTTGATTAATTAATATACCTTTATTTGTTAATTAATAGTATACTAGATTCAATAAATGAATCGGAGGCGCTTAATATGATCAATACTCCTGAATTGGTGGATTCCTTGGTTCTGGACATGGATGCACATGAGTTGGCGCAATTAATCAAAGAAAAGAAAATTTCTTCCCGGAAAGCCCTGGAAATCTATATAGAGCATTTAAAGAAGAATAACTCTTCGGTAAATTGCCTGGTTGAAGATCGCTTTGAAGATGCTTTGCTGGAAGCTGATAACGCCGACCGTCAGATTGCAAAAGGTCAAATTCAAGGAGCCTTACTAGGTGTCCCGATCAGCATGAAAGAAGCATTCGATGTCAGCGGCATGAATACTACAGGCGGATTGCTGTGGAGAAAAGGGAAGAAGATGGCTAAAGACGCTGAAGTGGTAGGAAAACTTCGGGCGGAGGGTGCCATCATTTTAGGCAAGAGCAACACCCCGGAACTGTGTTTTTGCCAGGAAACCGACAATAAACTATATGGCAGAACAAATAATCCCCGGGATTTGAGAAGGACGGCTGGAGGTTCGAGCGGCGGAGAAGCGGCACTTATCGCAATGGGCGGCGCAGCTGCAGGGCTTGGCTCAGATATTGGAGGTTCCATCCGGTTTCCAAGCCATTTCAATGGCGTAATCGGTTTTAAATCAGGGAAAGGCCAAGTCTCGCAAGACGGAAGCTACCCTGAGGTGAAGCAGGAACTGCAGGAAAGGATGCTTGGCATCGGCCCGATTGCAAAAAGTGTAAGAGACGCAAGGCTGATATATAATATCGTAGCCAAAAACCCCGCAGTCTATAGAAACATCGACAGCTTCGCCATCAATGTGCTTCCGGATTCAAATTATCCATTGGGTGAGCCTACCCGTAAAATGATTGATGCTATTTTCCAGCAACTTTCTCCTGAATTTGAAGTGGAAAGGGAAATGCCTCCTTATTTTGGTGATTCAGCAACGGTGTGGCAGGAAATCATGTCGATTGATGGAGCTGGGGATGCAAGGAAAGAAGCTTATGGGGGAAGCCCAGGGAGTTTATATAATTCTTACATTAAAGAACGCATGACAGGTAATTCGGAAGTTCACCGGTACCTGTCGTGGGCTTTGATCGGCGCTTCATTCTTCAAACCATCCGACAAGCGGCTGGAAAAAATTCGAGAGTTTTTACAGCATGGCGATCATATTCTGGAGCATTACCTGAAAGAACGAATTCTAATTATGCCGGTTTATCATAAAACAGCACCTAGGCATGGTGTTATCTACCGCGAAATATTCTCGATACGGAAAACTTTCCGCCAATACATGCCGTATGTCGCTTACGCGAATACATGGGGCTTGCCTTCTTTAACGATACCGGTTGGTTCCGACGATAAAGGATTACCGATCGGCATCCAGTTGATCAGCCGCAACGGCAATGAAGAGGCGCTGTTCCAATTGGGGGAATGGCTGGAACAACGGTTTGAAACGTATAAACGTGCTATCTTATAGAAGAAACTTAAAACCTGCATCCTTTCAAAAAGGTGCAGGTTTTAAGTTTTAGTCATTGTTTCTCACGGACGAGGGCTTTGACGCCTTTATAAAGGAGTATGCTGAAGCCTGCAAGCAAGCCATACCCGATCAAAATAATCAACATCGGCATATACGCAGGTGCCTGGCCGGAATCAGTCGACATGCCGGCTAAAAATAACGGCATGATTGGCAGCATAACAACACCCGGACCCTTTGAAACCAATAGAAGAATGGATGGTATTAGAATGAACCATGGCCAGATGGGTTTATTATCTCCAGTCGCTTTCCCAGCGGGGGCAGTGTCATTCACTTTTCCAAAAGTTTCTTCATGCAGATCCATAGACTGATTGCGCTGATTTTTGATGGACTTATAAGCGCTTTTGATTGTCCAAAAAATCAGTATGGATATACTCACGGGTATGGCTGTAAAAAGCATGGATAAAAAGCTGACTTCATCTGGTTTCCAAAAAGGCATTGTTGCCAGAAGCAAAGCAAAAGGGGCTACAGATATGAATAGGATGATTCCCCCAATCAAAATAACCCAGGAGAGGATTATTCCGCTTGAACCGATTGATGTTTTCATATGATTGGTTCCTATCAATATATTCAAAATTCAATCTCTATTATATTTCACGGGAATACAAAAAAGAATCACCCCCAGAAAATTATTCTGAAGGTGATCCGAGAGTGATCCGAGAGTGATGAATGAAGAAATTAAGTGCTTAAAAACTGAACAAAAGTGTAAACTGCGACAGCCAGTAATATGACCGCACCGATGAGATAAATTATTAAAGCGTTTTTCAAGTTTAGCCTCCTGTGTCTTGCAACATTAACGTTAATGATAAAGTATGTAATTTGTGTCTTAGGGTATATAAGAGAACTACTACACTGTAACAAAGTTACCATTATATTTCGAATAACTCACATTATTACAAGAAAGATGTTTTTTCTATTGAATAACTGCTAATAATCGAATTTAGGTTAATTTACCTATAAAGAAGTCCCGATGTGCAAAACCAGCCAGGATTCGACAATTTTTTTCCCAATTACGCATCCTTGTTTCTTCTGCTAACGTTAGGTGTGTGGCAAGGAGATTGCGGGACGCCGCATCACCGGGATTTGCCATAAAAACATTTAGGGATAAGGAGATTGATGTATGAAGAAATCAGGAAAGATTTTCACAACAGCCATGTTGGCGGTCACTTTGATGATGCCGGCTATGGGCGTAAGCGCCAATGAAGGAAACGCGGCAGACAATGGGAATGGCAATGAAAAATTCCGGGTACTGGTTGATTCTGGCAATCAGAAAAACCTGAATAACATTAAAGAGCAATACGGGGTCCATTGGGATTTCGCGGCTGAAGGTTTTACGACCGAGATGAATGAAAAGCAATTCAATGCGTTGCAAAAAAACAAGAACATTACAATAGAAAAGGTTCCAGAACTTGAAATTGCCACTGCAACGGATCAGCCGGAAGCAAAGTATTCTGCAATGGCAGCTTCACAATCGACTCCATGGGGCATCAAAGCAATTTATAATAATAGCAGCATTACTAAAACAAGCGGAGGCGCAGGAATCAATATTGCCGTGCTTGATACTGGAGTCAATACAAACCACCCGGACCTTCGTAATAATGTGGAGCAATGTAAAGATTTCACAGTAGGTACATCATATACGAATAACAGCTGTACAGACCGTCAGGGACATGGCACACACGTTGCCGGATCGGCACTGGCTGACGGCGGTACGGGAAGCGGCGTTTACGGTGTAGCACCGGATGCTGACCTTTGGGCGTACAAAGTATTAGGTGATGACGGATCAGGTTACGCTGATGACATCGCAGCAGCGATCCGCCATGCGGGAGACCAGGCTTCGGCTCTTGGAACTAAAGTTGTCATCAATATGTCCCTGGGTTCTTCGGGAGAAAGCAGCTTGATCACGAACGCGGTAAACTATGCGTACAATAAAGGTGTACTTGTGATTGCAGCAGCAGGAAACTCAGGTCCTTACCAGGGATCGATCGGATATCCTGGTGCACTTGTCAACGCAGTGGCTGTAGCGGCTCTGGAGAATACGGTTCAAAACGGAACTTACCGTGTTGCGGATTTCTCTTCACGCGGATATAGCTGGACTGACGGAGACTATTCAATCCAAAAAGGCGATGTGGAAATCTCAGCTCCAGGAGCGGCGATCTATTCCACTTGGTATGATGGCGGATACGCTACAATCAGCGGTACGTCAATGGCTTCACCACATGCTGCAGGTTTAGCGGCTAAAATCTGGGCGCAGTATCCTTCGGCATCAAATGTTGATGTAAGAGGAGAATTGCAGTACCGCGCATACGAAAACGATATCCTATCCGGTTATGGTGCCGGTTATGGCGATGATTATGCGTCAGGTTTCGGTTTTGCCACTGTGCAATAATCGGTATTCCAACAGCAAGGGCAGTTCCGGCTATAAGCCGGGGCTGTTTTTTATGGTATTATTTAATTAATCTGAAAGAAGGGTGAGGCTATGAATATTGGTTCTGTGATAAAGTATTACCGCTCCAAAAACAATATGACACAATCCCAATTGGCTGATGGCATCTGCTCTATTTCCCATCTCAGTAAAATTGAATCGAATACCTATACGCCACATGAATCGACGATTGAAGCACTGCTCCTGAAGATGGGGGTTCAATGGAAAAAAGAAATAGCCAAAAGAAGCCGGCTGGAACGCCAGTTGAATGATTTCGTCACATGCTCTTTGCACTACGATTTGGACGAAATGAAACTTCAATACGAAAAATTGCAATTGGACAATGATTATATCCAGTCGACGGATCTGGTCAATCAGTATGAACTGTATAAGTTCCGTTATTATCTATACATAAAAGATCAAACGCTCGCGGATCGACAAAAAGCTATGCTGGAACGGATGAAGAATTCCTTCACTGAGGCTGAAGCCTGGATGCACCAACTTTTTCTGTCACTGTACTATACTATGGCCAATAAAAAAGAGCTTGCGATGGAATATGTCAATTCGCTGGATGGCGGAATCCAAAGTATTCCACAGAAATTCGAAGGGGAGTTCTATTACCAGAAGGCACGTTTGCTGATCATGCATGAACAATACGAATTGTCGGCCCATTTTGCTGAACTCTCGGTACAGTATTTCAAGTTGAATTATAATTACATCCGTCTGCTCCACGCCCAGCTGCTGTTGGCGATCAATTATATGCGGCGCAACCTGCTGGTACAGGCGGCTGGTATTTTTGAAGTGCTGAAACGCAATACCAGGCTGACAGACCAGCAGGAACTCTATCATCAAACTTTATATAATTTTGCTGAATTGCTGAAAACCCGTCACGATCATAATCAGGCGTTTGATTTGCTGACCGAGTTGCATGATATCCTGCCAAAAGATACATATTTTTATAAAGCGGTGCTTGTAAGCCTTATTGAAACAGCGGTGGAAGTAGGCGCAGATGCATGGAATTATGTGCGTGAACTGCGGGAGCTGGCTGCTGGTCCGGAGGATGAATACTTTTTGTTATACTTAAACTATTTCGAGAAACGAAATTTTTCCCAACCAGACCTTTTGGCTTATTCAGAGGAAAAAATGTTCCCATTTTTCAGAAAACATGGTTACATAAGAGAAAGTAAAAAAATCGCATTAGAACTGGCTGAGCACTTTAAAAGTGCTAAGCAATGGGAAAAGGCGATGTACTATCAATCCTATTACGATAGAAATGGAGGTTGAATTTATATGAAGAAAGGGAAATTGATTTTATTGACTGGATTGGCTGTGGCCATGATGGCCATGGGAGCATGGGCTCCAACAGCTTCACAGGTGGATCATTCAGATGCAGTCGTCGCTTCCGGCGGCGTGCAGGAAAGCACAATCCCGACTATTTTACCTCCCCTGTAAAATAGCGGATTGTTCCAAAGCTCCCGGCCTAGGCCCCGGGAGCTTTTTTGTATGGGGAAATTTGCAGGAACGTTAATATACAGCTGTTTATACTAAGTGAATTAGGCAATAATGTAATAACAAGGCGCAAAAGGAGGAGTTGCAGGTGAAAGTCAGGATTGAATGGAAATATCGCTCTGCCAAAGGTGTGGAAACCAGTTTTACATCAGAAGAGATGACAGCAGCTCAAGGCGTCTTTATTGCTGAAGATATTGAACGGACTAAACGAGTCAAAGAACTGGTATTCATCGATATGTACGATGACAGTATTTGGACGATGAAGGAAATGAAATCCTATTTAAAAAGTATAGAAACTGAACCGCACGACATTACCGTCTATTTTGACGGCGGTTTTAATGTCGGAACCAAAGATTCGGGTTTGGGCTGCGTAATTTACTATAGGCAAAGCGGTAAATCCTACAGGTTGAGGCAGAATGCGCAGATTAAGGGGCTGGTATCCAATAATGAAGCCGAATATGCAGCTCTTCATCTTTGTGTGCAGGAGCTGGAGTTTCTGGAAGTCAGAAATATGCCTGTCCGATTCAGCGGAGACTCTAAAATCGTTATTAATGGAATGAGCGGGGAGTGGCCGGTCATCGAATCAGAATTAGTGAGCTGGGCTGACCGGATTGAAATGAAACTTAAAACAATGGGCATCCAGGCGGAATTCGGGTTGATTCCGCGAAAAGAAAATTTTGAAGCGGACAGGCTCGCCACACAGGCATTGAAAGGCATTGAAATAACAGGGACCAGTATTATTTGACCATTCAAGTTGAGCTTAATAATTTACATCGTGCGCGATGTAAATTATAGTAGTTCATGAAAGAACATTTTGAATGGAGGAATAGACAGATGAAAGCTTTATATGAAACCACAATCATCAACACAGGCGGACGACAGGGAGAAGTGTATTCAGAAGATAATATTTTCAATATGGATGTAGCAAAACCAGCAGCACTTGGCGGAGCACCAACAACTGCAACCAATCCGGAACAATTATTTGCGGCAGGCTACAGTTCATGCTTTAACAGTGCATTGGAACTGGTGCTTGAACGTGATAAAGTGAAAGTCGACAAAAGCGAAGTAAAAGCGACAATCTCCCTGCTTGGCGACAAAGAAAACGGCGGTGTTAAATTGGCTGCAAAACTGGAAGTCACCATTGAAGGAATCGATGAAGGGAAAAAGCATGAATATGTGGAGAAAGCACACCAATACTGCCCATATTCCAAAGCGATCAAAGACTCGGTGGATGTTGAAATCATCGTACACTAATGACAGTGGAACCGCTCTGAATTAGGGCGGGCTGGAGTCGCTATAAAACTAATGGACGTGATGTAAATGGAGCTTGGTCTAAAGCTGGAACAGCAATTATGTTTTGAAGTATATAAAGCATCGAGCAATTTTACGAAAATGTATGCAAGAGTGCTGGAGCCATTTAATCTGACGTTTCCGCAATACCTGGTGCTTTTGGTTTTATGGGAAGAAAATCATATGGTGATGAAAGATATAGGGGCGCGATTAGGCCACGGGACCGGCACCTTGAACCCGATAATCAACCGCATGATCGAGCAGGGCCGGCTGACGAAAAGGCAGTCGCCTGACGATAAACGGGCTTGGATCATTTCTTTGACGGATAAAGCTGAAAAAGAACATGCACCCATCAGCCAGGCAATCTACGATAAACTGGTCAGCTGTAATTTCCTCGATGTGAATGCATTGACGCTTATGAAGAATTTAAAGCAATTAAATGCGTTCTTCGACGATATGGAACTTTAACAAGTCAGTAAACGAAGGAGAGTAACTGGAATGAGCATTTATGATTTTACAGCAGCGAAGCCTGATGGAAGTATCTATCCTTTGCGTGAGTATGAAGGTAAAGCGATGCTGATCGTCAATACCGCTACAAAGTGCGGTTTGAAGGATCAATTCGATGGTCTTGAAAAGTTGTATCAGAAATATGAAAAAGATGGACTCGTCGTTCTGGGTTTCCCATCCGATCAATTCGCTCAGGAGCTGGATAACGCAGAAGAAGCTGAGCAATCTTGCCGTATGACGTATGGCGTAACTTTTCCGATGCATGATTTGGTTAAAGTGAACGGCAAGAATGCCGATCCACTTTTTAAGTATCTGACTGAAAATAGCAAAGGCCTGTTTGGCAGCAGCATCAAATGGAATTTTACAAAATTCCTGATTGATAAAGAAGGGAACCTGGTCGCCAGGTTTTCACCAACAGATAAACCGGAAACTTTCGATCAGGAGATTCAGAAATACTTAGAGGTATAGTTATGTAAAACCGAAGCAGATTCTGTTTCGGTTTTTTCTATGCTTTAATGAAAAACCAATTTGAAATCTCTATACATAACCAGTCATAGCAAGGGTTACAAATTTTTCTTTGCCTTTCCATCCGCAAAGAATTATTATGAAGTTAAATTATTATTAAAATATTCTGATATTTAGGAGTTTATTGTTGCAATATTTAATTAACTAGGTTATAAATAAGTTGTATATTAATTATACAAAAACTTAACAGGAGAAGGAGTGGCTAGTTTGAAGAAGATTTTCGTTTCGATGTCAGTCGCATCTGTCTTGGTATTCTCGTTGCTCGCAGCAGGGGTTATGGCAGATAATCACACAGCAAAACTGAGAGTAGTCCATGCTTCACCTGATGCACCAGCAGTCGATGTATACGTAAATGGCGACTTGACTTTGGAAGAAGTGCCGTTTAAAGCGGATTCAGGTTATCTGGATGTACCCGCCGGCACCCATAACGTAGAAGTCTTTGCAGCTGGAACTGAATATGCTGAAGGCGAAGCGGTTCTGCAAGCTGATCTTACTGTTGAGGCTGGCAAAGCTTATACAGTCGCAGCAGCAAACACACTTTATTCACTTGAATTCGTAGTAGCCGAAGATTCAATGGAAGTTACTGAAGGAAAAGCGAAAATCCGGGTTGGCCACTTGTCTCCTGATGCACCGGCTGTTGATGTCGGCATTATTGGCGGAGACGCATTGTTCAGTGGAGCTGAATTCCCGGCAATTACAGATTATGCAGAAGTTGACGCTGGAACTTATGATTTAGAAATCAGACTGCCTGACGGTACGCAAGTGTTGCCTTTGGAAGGTACTGAATTGGCAGCAGGTACAGTTTATAGTGTATTTGCGGTAAATACAGTCGATTCGCTTGAAGTGCTTGCTTTAGTCGATTATGAAATGGCTGCTTCTCCTGATGGCATGCCGACTACAGGGCTTGGCACTCCAGAACAAAGCCAGACTAACTGGATGTTGATGATTGCGGCAATGGCTGCAGTTTTAGCTGGAGGCGGAGTTGTTTTGAGAAAACGGTTTCAAAACTGATATTCCGTTCCTCTTGATCGGAGCGGTGTTATTGCTCTCTGGTTGTCAGGAAACAGCAGATGAAGTCAGTGTCCGTTCGAAAGATGTGGGCTTTGCCTCAGAGCGAAAATATACTGTATCTGATACGGCAGTAAAGACAGCTATTGAAAATCCCATTAATGCCTTGAAACGGGAGGGGATTGAGCCTGAAAAAATTTCAATTCCCGCAATAGGTGTAGAAGCGAAGACACTGCATCTTGGAACAAAAGAAAACGGGGAAATGGATGTTCCGGATACAATTGAAGATGTCAGCTGGTTTGAACCGGGATATAAACCTGGTGAAAATGGCCGTGCGGTAATTGCCGGACATGTAGACGGCATTGACGGACCAGCCATCTTCTGGGATTTGGCGGAGCTGGAAGCCGGTGATGAAATAATCGTAGAGGGGGAAGACGGGCAATTGGTCTTTCGAGTCTACGCTATGGAATCAGTGGAGTTGGAGCTTGCGGATGTCCAATCGGTTTTCGGTTACCGATCTTCTCCGGAATTGGTTCTGATTACCTGTTCCGGAGATTATGATCACAATCGGGGAACCCGGGAAGAACGGTTGATTGTTTACACAGAATTAGTAGAGGAATAGAAACTTCAGCGTTTTCCGCAAACGGAAAGCGCTTTTTTCTTTTGAAGAAAAGAAGAAGAAATGAGATTATTTGGGAAATTTATGATAACAAATATTAATTGGTTAATATTTAAAAGATAGAATCTTTTTTACTATATGCTACTTTATTGGGTTCGTATTTGATATTATTAAGTTCAATAGATATCTTTTTGCGGTTTTCGACATATTTCGCCGCCATTCATCTTTAGGAGGATTTAAACTAATGAACGACAAGTCTCAGCCTGGAACGGAAAAAATGCCAGAAAGTCCGCTTTCTGATCCAAGCGACCAATTTCATTTTGAAGATTCGATTTTTGAATACATCGTTCAAAAAGTGCCTGTGAGTCTATATATAATGTCTCAAACAAATTTTATCTATGTGAATGATTGTTTATGTGAAATGCTGGATTATCCGGAGGAAGATTTTTTGTCAGGTAAACTCGGATTAACAGATATCATCCATCCTGAAGATTTACCGAAAGTGCGGAAAAGGTTTTTCCATCTTTCAAAAGGGACCACACAAAAAGCGCGATATCGCGTAAGAGTTATTAAAAGAGACGGCAGTTTCCTGCATGCTGAAATAAATTCGACCACATCTTCTCTGGACGGGGAGCAAGTCTTTCTTGGCAGTGTTTCGGATATTACGGAAGAAGTTCTTGCGCGTGATCGCTTGAAAGACAGTGAAGAACGCTTTAACTCCCTGTTCTATGAAAATCCGGATGCTATTTTTTCGTTTGACCTGGAAGGTAATTTCATTGATGTTAATCCAGGTTCTATTAAATTATCCGGATATTCTCACCAGGAATTGATGGAGATGGCGTTTATGCCGATGATCATACCAGAACATTTGGATAAAGCGCTCTATTATTTCTCTGAATCGTTAAAAGGAAACACCAATCGATATGAAATCGATCTGTATGGAAAAAATGGAGAGCTCATCAATCTTGAAGTGACCAATTTTCCGATGCAGCAAGCTGGACAAATCACAGGGGTTTATGGAATCGGAAAAGATGTCACCAGCCGGAATGAACATAAAAAACTATTGGAAGAAATGGCTTTTTTCGATCATTTGACGAAGCTGCCCAATCGGAAATTATTTGAGGACCGGCTGGAACAGGCAATGAAACTTTCATATGAGTCAAACACTGCACCGGCAGTCCTTTTCTTGAATATGGACCGCTTTAAATATATAAACGACTTATTGGGTTATGAACATGGCGATCTTTTTCTGAAACAGACATCCCAGCGTATGGTGGAATGTGTAGCCGAATCCGCGACTGTCGGACGATTTGCAGGAGATGAGTTTGCGGTTCTGCTGCCGGATACAACAACGGAATCGGCAATCGAATGCGCTAAAAGGCTCAACAGTACACTGGCTGAACCGATTGAAGTCATGGGGCAGCAATTATCGCTGACAGCCAGCATCGGTATTGCTTGTGCGGATGATTCGAATGGAAATTTGATCAAGCAGGCTGAAGCGGCTATGCTGTACACAAAAAAGCACAGTAAAAATAGCTTTTCTTTATTTTCGCATGAGTTAAATAAGGAGATTGCGGACAAATTGACCATTGAACGGGAACTGAAATCGGCGATTCGCAATGATGAATTTCTTATTCACTACCAGCCCATTATGGACCTGGCCGCCGGAAAAATAAGCGCTATGGAAGCGTTGATCAGATGGAATCACCCGGAACTTGGTATGGTGCCGCCTGACCGATTCATCCCTGTATCAGAGGAGAACGGGCAGATCATCGCTATAGGCAAATGGGTGCTTTACACTGCCTGTTCACAGACTAAACAATGGCAGCAGCAAGGCTATGCGCCTTTTCGTATCTGTGTAAACATCTCCACCATCCAGCTTCAGCACCCGAATTTCGTGCAATTAGTGAAAGGCATTCTAGAAGAGACAGGGCTGGAAGCGAAATGGTTTGAACTGGAAGTCACTGAGAGCATCCTTCTTGAAGACACTGAAACCTTGAAGGAAAGTTTACTTAGCTTGAAAGCATTAGGCATTTCGATGTCGATCGACGATTTCGGCACCGGTTTTACATCATTGAACTATCTGCGGCAATTTTCGTTTGACCGGGTAAAAATTGACCGCAGTTTCGTTCAGGATATCAATCAGGATTTGAGCGGCAAAGCCATCACATCCACTATCATTGCGTTGGCGCATAAATTGGGAATGGAAGTAGTAGCGGAAGGAATTGAGGATTCCGTGCAGCTTTCCTATCTGGTCAATGAACTTTGCAATGAAGGGCAGGGGTATTATTTCTGCCGTCCCAAATCCGCTGACCAGCATGATCTGATCATCATGGATAAGTAAGAAAATGGAGTGAATAGACGTTTTTTAACCTGAGCCAACCTGTGCAAATACTATTGCGCAGGTTGGCTTTCTTTTTTGTAAAAATGGTATAGTTGCAATAATGTAAGATTTTTCAGACAAAGGGGATGGTAATTTGAATACTATGGAAGTTTTGAAAGATTCTTTTGACAACACAGACTATCAGCTTGCTGGGCATGGACCGAGAAATGTAAAAGTGTTGAGACAGGCATTTCAGGAAATAGATGATGAAGTAAAATCCGATATATACGGCACAGGTGCCGCAATCAACGATTTCGAAGATAAGATGGCTTCTTTTCTCGGCAAGGAGAAAGCGGTGTTTTTTCCAAGCGGCACAATGGCGCAGCAAATTGCACTCCGCATCTGGACTGATGTTAAAGGTTCGCCGAAAGTGGCCTATCATCCATTATCCCATTTGGAAATACATGAAGAAGACGGGCTCAAAAAATTACATGGAATTGAAACGGTGCTGCTGACTGATAAAGACAGTGTGATCCAATTGGAAGATGTAAAATCGATGCCAGCTGATGCGGCTTGCGTACTGCTCGAATTGCCGCAGCGGGAGATTGGCGGCCAGCTGCCAGATTTCGAAACACTGACAGCTATTTCGCAATATTGCCAGGAAAAGGATATCCGTCTTCATCTCGACGGTGCCAGAATTCTCGAGACTCTGCCTTATTACCAGAAGTCCGTCGGAGAAATCTGCAGTTTATTCGACAGTGTGTATATCTCGATGTATAAGGGAATCGGTGGTATTGCGGGGGCCGTTTTAGCGGGAGATGATGATTTCATCAAGGATTCAAAAGTTTGGAAGAAACGTCATGGCGGAGATCTTATTTCGCTGTACCCTTATATTTTTACAGCCGATTACTATTTCGAATTGCGGAAAGACAAAATGGCGGATTATTACGAGGCTGCCAAAGAACTCGCGGCAAAATATAATTCTTGTACAGGAATTGCGACCTTGCCCGAAATTCCGGTATCCAATATGTTTCATGTGCACATTGGCAGACCAAGAGAACAGGCGGCGGAAATGCTGGCTGGCGTGCAACGGGAATCTGGCATCGGCTTGTCAGGGTATGTACGTGAAATCGATCAGGGCAATTGCTATTTCGAAGTCAGCTTAGGTGATGCCTATTCTGATGTGCCTAAGGAAAAGATTGATACTGCCTTCCATCTGCTGGATGAAAAGATGAAAGGTGAATAAATTCACTGAGAGAGGATGTTTTGATGAAATATTCTTTATTGCCGAAAACGGATTTGAAAATATCAGCTATCGGACTGGGGACGAATGCAGTAGGCGGGCATAATCTATATGACAACCTGAACGAAGAAGATGGCAAAAACCTTGTGCGGACGGCTCTCGATAATGGCATCTCATTTATCGATACTGCGGATGTTTACGGGACGGGTCGTTCTGAAGAGTTGGTGGGCGAAGTGTTAAAAGAGTATCCCCGGGACCGATATGTGATTGCCACAAAAGGCGGCAGTGATTGGCGCAACGGCATACGCGACAACTCTCCTGAATATCTTCGGAAAGCGATCGGCGAAAGTCTGGAGCGGCTGCAGCTTGAAAGCATCGATCTTTACTATATCCATTGGCCGGATAATAAAACGCCAGTCAAAGAAGCGGTCGCTGAGCTTGCAAAGCTTAAAGCGGAAGGGAAAATCAAAGCGGTGGGCGTCTCCAATTTTACGTTGGAGCAATTAAAAGAATCCAATAGTGAAGGGGGAATCTCAGCGATCCAATTGCAATATCACATGCTTGACCGCTCGATCGAAAAAGATATTCTGCCGTATTGCGTGGAGCATGGGATTACGGTTGTCCCTTACGGACCGTTGGCTTTTGGCATCCTGGGAGGAAAGTACGATGAAGATTTCCTGCTCGAAGAAGGGGACTGGCGAAAACGGGTGCCCTTATTTCAAGAAGGCGAGTTTGAAAAAAATCTAGCTATCGTCGAAAAGCTGAAAGCACTTGCCGGACGTCTTGGCACGGATGTATCGAAATTGGCATTGGCCTGGCTTCTTGCACAGCCTGGCATCGATTCGGTAATTCCGGGCGGTAAAAGGCCAGATCAGGTACTGGCTAATCTTGAAGCCGCAGATATCGAATTGGATGAAGAATTATTGGAAGAAATAGACGAAATCCTGAAAGAAAAATGAGTGATCGAATCGGACAGCGGCTTCCCGTGCATGAACGGGAAGCCGCTGTTTTTTTATTTTGCTGAAATTTGATTTCCCCTTAAACTTTCGGCAAGTCCTGGACCAGCGAAATGAATGCTTTTGAAACATAAGGCATGTACCGGTTTTTAGCAGAAATGATGCCAAGCATCCATGGAAATGTATTGGTCAGCGAAATAACTTTGAATGGACCATCTTTTACCCGTTCGCAAATCAATTCCGGCATTAAAGTGACTCCAAGATTTTTTTCAACCATGCCGACGATAAAATCCCATTGCGAACTTTCATAAGCAATTCTGGGCGTAAACCCTTCAGAAATACAAAACTCTATCGTCCGGCCATTTAACGTAAATTCTTTGCTCAGCAATAGGAACGGGTCGTCCTTGAACTCGATAAGATCCACTTTTTCCAAATGGGCAAGTGGATGTGATTCGTGAACCAGCAGCTTTATCTCCTGATCGACAAATGGCATGACTTCGTACTTCTCTTCATCCACAGGGAGCATGACGAAGCCTAAGTCCACTTCCCCTTCGGCCACTTTCTTTTCAACTGTTTTTGCGCCATCTTCCGCCAGTATGATGGCCACGTCAGGATACTGCTTTTGAAATTCGGCGATGATTGTGGGAAAGAACAATGTACTGATGACAGGGGGCAAACCGATTTTTATCTTTCCCTTATTCAAATTCATCACATCATACAGGGAAGCTGACAGGTCATCCAGACTGTAGATGATTTTTTGAGCCTGCAGAAACACGACTTCGCCGGCATCTGTAAGCCGGACTTTCCGGGAAGATCGATCGAATAGGATGACATCCAGACTTTCTTCTAAATTTTTTACCATTTTGCTCAAACTGGGCTGCGTGACATGCATTGTCTGGGAAGCTTTTGTAAAACTTTTATGTTTGGCAACTTCCACAAAACAGGTTAGCTGGCGAATATCCATAATGGTCCCCTTAATCTATAACTAATAGTTATAGATATTATAATTTTAATTCATTTTACCTATCATAACAGACGATGTACACTGAAAAAAGTATTCCGACACAATATTGTGACAAATCACTATTTACAAAGTTTAAGAAAGCGCTTGCAAAAGACTGGGACGCCAGTTCAGGCAGTATACACTCATTCAATATAGGGGGAAAAATATATGTTAAGTATGATGGGATTGGTCGGGGGACTTATTTTGCTCATCGTCTTGACGATGAGAGGCTGGAACCTATTGGTTGCGGGTCCGTTATGCGCGCTCGTAGTAGGTCTGTTCAGCGGAATGCCGTTATTCCCGCAAATGGTGGAAGCAGGGGAATCAAACTTTTTAACAAATTATATGACCAGCTTTTCTGGATTTATCACTTCCTGGTTCCCGATGTTCCTGCTTGGAGCAATTTTCGGTAAAGTAATGGAAGACAGCGGAGCGGCCGACAGTGTGTCGCGCTGGCTGGTCGGAAAATTCGGCATCAAAAAAGCGGTTCTGGCAATTGTTATTGCCTGTGCGGTTCTTACATACGGTGGAGTCAGCTTGTTCGTCGTTGCTTTCTCAGTTTATCCGATGGCTTTGAGCCTCTTTAAACAAGCGGATCTTCCGCGCCGTTTCATTCCCGCTGCACTTGCATTCGGGTCGGTTACATTCACAATGACTTCTGCCGGTTCACCTGAAATCCAAAACTGGATTCCTATTGAATATCTTGGCACTTCACCGTATGCAGGATGGGAAGTCAGTATCATCGTTGCCGTATTCATGATGATTTTCGGTTATTGGTGGTTGAAACGCATGATCAACAAAGCGGTCAGTAAAGGCGAGCGCTTTGAAACACGCAAGACGGATCCGGTCATCGAAGACCGCGATTTGCCAAACCCATTGATGGGGCTTATCCCGTTATTGGTGGTACTCATTATTTCGTTCGTACTTCATGATGTGTTGATGACATCGGCATTGATCCTTGCCCTTCTTGGCGGTATTATAGCCACTTATGTCATCAACCGTAAATATTTCACCAATGTCAGCAAAGCGATATCTGATGGGACTATCGGCGCTTTGATTGCCATCGGCAACACGGCGGCCGTTGTCGGATTTGGCGGCGTAGCAAAAGCGGTTCCGGCTTTCGAAGTCGCTGTCAATGCCATGACGAGCATTCCGGGAAGCCCGCTAATCGGTGGCGCACTTGCTGTCAGTGTCATCGCCGGCTTGACGGGATCTGCATCAGGCGGCCAGGTTATTGCCTTGCCTTTACTGGCACCGCATTATATTGATATGGGTGTCAACACTGAAGCGTTGCACCGAACAGTAGCGATTTCGTCAGGAGCACTCGATTCTCTTCCGCATAATGGTTATGTGGTAACAACGATCCGTGGAATCTGCGGTGAGTCCCATAAAGACGCATACGGTGCTGTCGGTGCTGTAACAGTCATTGTGCCATTGCTCGGCTTGACGATAGCGATCATCCTGTTCTCGCTTGGCTTGGGCATCGGAAATTAATCCGAACTAAAAACAAAGATTTTTCAAAGTGTGGAGGTCAGGCATTATGGTTAAAGATAAAGTTGTATTCATCACCGGTGCAGCCAGTGGCATCGGCTACGAAATCAGCCGGGATTTCGCTGAAAACGGAGCGAAGATCGTCCTGACGGATATCAATGAGGAAGCGGTGAAAGTAGCCGCTGATGCGATGATTGAAGAAGGGTATGAATGCATCGGCATCCGTTGCGATGTAACCAGTGAAGACGAAATCATCATGGCGATCAATCAAACCGTGGAGACCTTCGGAACGTTGGATATTCTGATCAACAATGCTGGAATGCAGTATATTTCACCGATAGAAGAGTTTCCGACGGAAAAATACGAGCTGTTGATCAAAATCATGCTTGTGGCGCCGTTCATTGCGACAAAACACGTATTCCCTGTCATGAAAAAACAAGGCTATGGCCGCATAATCAATATGGCTTCCATCAACGGCCTCGTCGGTTTTGCCGGTAAAGCGGCCTATAACAGCGCCAAGCACGGTGTCATCGGCTTGACGAAAGTGGCTGCCCTTGAAGGGGCGGAGCACGGCATCACCGTCAATGCGATGTGTCCCGGCTACGTGGATACTCCGCTCGTCCGGAACCAAATGGGCGATTTGGCGAAAACACGTAATGTTACAGTAGAAAAAGTGCTTGAAGAAGTCATTTATCCGCTAGTGCCTCAAAAGCGCTTGCTGTCGGTTCGGGAAATCTCGGATTACACGATGTTCCTGGCCAGCGATAAAGCTTCAGGCGTAACGGGACAGGCTGTCGTATTGGACGGCGGCTATACCGCACAATAAAAAAAGAACCTGATGTGAAAATTCACATCGGGTTCTTTGCTTTTTCAGGCAATCATATCATTAGCTTCTGTTAGCAGCCGGTCATATAGACGCAAGTTTTGTTGATAAGGCATCTCGTAGCTGGCTAAGCTGTGTTCCCGGATCAAGCCGAAAACGGCTTCGTCTGCAATCTGATGCAGCCGGTTCAATGATTCGGCGTTTTTCCAAGCGGTTTTTTCGAACTCTATATTCATCAATTGTTCATCCAGAATAATCTTCAAAATTCCCGGATCCCTGTAATGGCTGTCTTCAGGAGCAGCTTTTTTCAGCTCATGGACTTTAATCGTCCAAGGCATCGATTCCATCAGCGCTTCTCTGTCAGCCGCATGGCCGAGCTCATGCAATGTCATTACTTCAATATAGGTTTTCAGGCGAACTGGGAAAGTGAGCTCATCTTTAGCTTCTTGAATTCTGCTGATGTCGACACCAATGCGGTCAAGGATGAAATTATAGCTCATATTGATGCCTTTCCTATGTTCTATTAAGTCCAGTCTGTAATTCGTTAAATCCATCACCGAGCGAATCCAGGCCATAATTTTGCTTCTATTTTTATTCTCCGCCATTATAAAATTTTTAATCCCCCAAATAATAAAAATCCATCTCTTTTATTAATTATATAAAAATAACGAAAACCTCACAAGCAAATGATTTCGAAGAACAAAAAGGGATCAGCATATGTGTGGCTAAGCCCTGTCTTATTGATATTTATCCGAGAAACTTTTCCACTACACCAAGAAACAGCCGATCCTGCTCGACATTCGGTGCATGGCCGGAATCCTGGAATTCCATGTAATCGGCATTCGGAATCAGGACAGCAGTTTCCCGGCCTTTTTCGGGTGGATTCAACCCATCATGCTTGCCGCTGATGACAAGCGTTTCCGCAGTAATCCGCTTCAAATCATCCCGGAAATCGAAATCCCGCAAAGCGGCAGAAGCGGCGCCCTGTTCGCTGGCATTCAGCATGCGGCTGTTTTTTGCAATCCGTTTCTGCCAGGCATTGACAGCTTCCTGGTCATGGAAAATCAATTGGGATGAAATCGCCAATTTCTCGGAAATACTCATCCCTTCGAGCTGTTCTTTATAGCGGTCAAACATCTCAGCCATCGACGATTGCTCACCGTATGATTTGGTAGCTGCAAGTATCAGTTTTTCCACGCGTTCCGGCTGTTTGATGGCAACTCCCTGAGCGATATAACTGCCCATTGAAACGCCGAGTAAATAGACAGAGTCAAGATTAAGGTGGTCCAATAGAGCGATCGTGTCGGCCACATGATCCTCCAAGGTGAACTCGGAAGGACGATCGGATTCCCCGTGGCCGCGCGAATCCAGCGCGATAATCCGGAATTTATCCTTTAAATAACCGATTTCCCGGTAGAACATCTGATGATTGCTCGTCAACCCGTGCAACAGGACAAGCGGCTCGCCTGTCCCTGTGTCTTCATAAAATAAGCGAATTCCATCGTTTTCAAAAAATGGCATATGTATTCTCCTTTGAATAAGCATGTTATTACCCTATACCCTTTTCAGGCAAAAATAAATAACCCGCATGAATATACGGGTCAGTTTTCCTGATGCGAAGCACGTGTTTTATTATATTTTTCAATAACAAGAAAAAGGGCTATCAACACAAATAGGAAAGCCAGTGTCATATACCACGGGAATCCAGTGATCGATTGTCCGAAAGCGGTATAGACGACAGCCGGCAATGTCAGGCCGATTGCAGAATAATACATATATTCTTTGAAGCTTTTTGTCATGTCCATCAAATAGAAGCAGAGAAGTTGAAAGTGGACGAATGGCATGATGCGCAAAAGCATCACCTGGCCGACGCTAAGCGTTCTGTCGGGAAAAATCCGTTCTTTCAACTTAGTCATTTTCCGATGGAATTTCGGGAGACGCTCTAACAGGAAATAGATGATCGCACTCATCAGCATCAAGCCGAGATAAGAAAGAATCGCCCCTTGGACAAAACCGAAGGCGACACCGCCAACGATGCAGACGGCTACGACAGGCAGAAAGACGAATGGCCGGATCAAATGGAGAATCAAAAAGAAGAAAGGGGCCATCCAGCCTGCATTTTCTATAAAAAGTTCAATCGACTTGTCGAATTGGTCCATGATGGCCTCCTTTGCGAGATGTAATGATATCAATAAAGAAGGATAATCCATATAAAATTTAATGGCAAGCCTTTTGACCCGAACATCGAAGAGGCTTGTTTTGCTAAAACGGATAGAGGGAACAATATTTTGGTAAACTGAAAAAGGGGAACGTAAAACAGAAAAGGGAGAGGTTTAACGTGAAATCGACAGAAACCAATTATCCAATTAAAAAAGTGCGGGCACAGTTTCCAGCGCTCGAACGTACATATAAAGAAAGGCAAGCCGCCTATTTTGACGGACCGGGTGGATCGCAGGTCGTGCTTCAGTCGATTACGGCGATTGCGGGTTATATGCAAAGAGGAGGGGCGAATCTCCATGGCGCATTTCCTTCCAGCTGGGAAACGGAACAGGTGATTTCAGAAGCCCGTGAAGCTGCAGCTGATTTCCTGAATGTACAGCCGAACGAAGTGGCTTTCGGAGCGAATATGACAACGCTGACCATTGCGATTGCCAATGCGCTTGGCAAACAATTTAAAGAAGGTGACGAAATCGTTGTGACTGAAATGGACCATCGGGCAAACGTCGATCCCTGGCTGATGATGGCCGAAGACCGTGGAATGACAGTCCGCTGGATACCAGTCGATAAAGAGAAACTGACGCTTGATATGCAGGATATCGATACACTCATCAATGATAAAACGAAATTGGTGGCGCTTGGCATGGCATCGAATGCCATCGGCACAATCGTCGATCTTGGCCCTGCCGTCAGACGGGCACGTCAAGTCGGCGCACTGGTCGCAGCTGATGCCGTGCATGCGGCGCCTCATATGCCGATGGACCGAGAAGAGCAGGATATAGATATCCTCTTATGCTCCGTCTATAAATTCTTTGGACCGCATATTGGAATAGCGGCGATCCGTGAGAGCATCTTCAAGGGTCTTGAACCTTATAAATTGACGACATCTCCGTCCTATTATCCGGACAAGTTGGAGACGGGCACGCAGAACCATGAAGGGATCGCGGGCATCCGTCCCGCTATCGAATTTTTTGCTTCACTGGGCGAAGGCCAGACGCGTCGGGAGAAAATCCTTTCCGGTTACCACAAAATCGAAATGTATGAAAACCGCTTGGCTGTACGTTTACGTGAAGGCCTGGGCGCACTGGAAAACGTCACGCTTTGGCAGGCAGCGGACGATGTGCCGAAAACGCCGACAATCGCATTTAAAGTGGCGGGCTACGAACCTTCGGATATTTGCGTGATATTAGCGGAAGAACACAGCATCTTCACAGCGGCGGGCCACTTCTACGCCTCTACACTCGGGGACGTGCTGGATGTCAATAAAACCGGCGGCTGGGTGCGGGGAGGCCTCGCCCCTTATAATACTGAAGAAGAAGTGGAACGTTTCATCAGCGCGATTGCTTCTTTGTAAATTGTTTAACTTCATCCCATTGAAAAAGGCTTCGCATCCGCGAAGCCTTTGTTCGTTTTTATTTCATTTCCTTATGCGAGAATGGGCATTTCCCTTGAATCGGTTCACTGTCGTCGCCGATGAAGAATTGCTTCCATTCGTTATGTTCCGGGTCGCCGAAGTGGCTGATGTCCGGATGAGTCGGCAGCTGGTCCCATTTCTCCACCCGCTGGCGCACTTTTTCGCGGGACATGATGCCGCCTTTTTCTGTACCTGTCAACCCTTCAAATATGCGGCGGGGCTGGAATCCGAGAACCATGGCATTGCCGAGGTCACGGGTCTTGCGCCGTTTATAGGCGGGAGCATTGCCGAAGATGAATATCGGTTCGCCTTTGAACACAAAATCCCATAAATAATGATCCGGATCTTTTGGTTTGTCGTCCGGCCATTCCGTTTCGTCCATATTATGGAGATATTGCAGAATCGCCCAGAATTCATCTCGATACTGTTCCAGGCTGCCTTCCGTTTCAAACGGTTCCACGAAAACAAAAAGGCCATGGCGCTTGTGTTTAGGATCATTGAACAGCGTCAGGAATTCTTCGACGATGACGGGCAGTGACGACCAATCATCACGGCTTATGTATCCATATCTCAATTCGCCCTTCAATTCACCGCTCATGCCGAAATAGCATGGGAAAGTCTTGTCTGTGACCGTATTATGGAATGTCTTGTACTCTTTCAGCAGCCATTCCGGCAAATCTTTCCGTGATTCAAAATCTTCTTTCGTAAGTAAAGCTTTATATGCTGTTTCCATCTTATTTCCTCCGATGCGTTTAATTTCCCTTTCTTTTATTTCCTAATATCGGCAATTTTAAACTTCTTCCTTTCAACTGCTGAACGGAATAGAGTGATTGAAAACGAATAAAATGGTACACTCTATAGAGCGATGTTATTTCGAAGAAGAAATGCATACCTCCATTTTTCGCAAAGAGAAATGAATAAAAGGAGAATGAAATTGACACAATATAAGTACAAGGAAGAAACGCCCCCGAATTACGATGAATTGAAAAAATCTGCAAACCGCATGGCCAACTGGAAAGAACGTTTGGCTGCTGTAGAGGAATTGGGCAAATGGAAAACGGAACAGACAATCAGCATCCTGTCGAACCGTATGAAAAACGATCCAGTATACCAGGTTCAGGAAGCGGCTTATGAAATGCTGCAGAATTTCGGCGAAGATGTCGAAATGCCGGAACGCAATGAAAATGAGCTGATCAAAGACACGGATAAAGT
The DNA here is from genome assembly GCF_002836425.1 of Planomicrobium sp. MB-3u-38. NCBI lineage: Bacteria > Bacillati > Bacillota > Bacilli > Caryophanales > Caryophanaceae > Planomicrobium > Planomicrobium sp. MB-3u-38. The sequence goes on from NZ_PJBO01000002.1 coordinate 23,360, forward strand.
TTTGGTCCGCATCAAGAAAAGTTTGCCTGCTGATCACAGCTACGAAGACTTTAAAGCAAAACTGCAGAAAATGCGCAGCGATATCTACGATACGTATAAAGGCGCAAAAGGCGATGAGTTTGAAGCTTGGCTTGAAGCACAGTGGGAAGCTGCACCTTTGAGAACCAGAAGAAAATAATACAGGCTATACAAAAAAAGACGGAGCGGGAATTTCCCCGCTCCGTCTTTTTGCTTTTTTCAATAAAAATTCGTTACATGTATTTCCGGATGATCGGCTTCAACCTGAATCCGAAAAAGCCGGCAAGTACAGCCAGGATCAAGTCTTTCGGCAGCGGCGGCACCATCCATGCCCATGCCATCAGGTAAGTGAATCCTTCCGGTGCTGCAAACCATAATTTATAAGCTGCGTACATCCAGTTGGTGCCGAATAGGTAATTGATTGCGAGCCCCGCTAGAGCGGCTGCGACAAAACCTTTGCGTGTCGGAAATTTTTCCGCAATCAAACCGACAACATAAGCAAGCAGAATGAAAGATACGATAAATCCGAATGTCGGCGAAATAATGGTGTCCATGCCGCCTGAAAATTTGGCGAAAACGGGGACTCCAGCAAGGCCGATAAAGGCATAAACGACCATGGAAGCAGCACCAAGCTTACTGCCCAGCAACAGTCCTGCAAGAATGGCGAAGAACGTCTGCAAGGTGATCGGCACTCCTCCGATTATTAAGAACGATGTCAGGTTTGCGCCGATGGCCATCAATGCCGAAAACATGGCAATGTGAACCAGTTTCAAAGTTCTTGCGTGATTAGCCGATCGGGTTTTTGAGTATGTAGTCATATGCAACCTCCAATTTATAAGCTATCCAAAGTATAATAAATACAGAAAAATGAGTCAACCTATTTTTTATTTAAGTTAACACAAAGGAAGGCGGGAGAATTTTGCATTAGATGAAAATTCCCCTTCATCGATTCTTCATGATAGAATATTGCATGGTTACTTGAGAGAGGAGTGTTGAAATGGCAGAATGGTGGAAAAAATCGACAGTTTATCAAATCTACCCAAGAAGTTTCAAGGATTCAAACGGTGACGGCATCGGGGATATAAAGGGAATTATTCAGAAACTGGATTATCTGGAAGAGCTCGGTGTCGATATTATCTGGCTGTCACCTGTCTACGATTCTCCGAACGATGATAATGGCTATGATATCAGGGATTACCAGAAGATCATGGATGATTTCGGCACGATGGAAGACTTCGAGGAATTGATTGGCCAAATGCACAGAAGAGGATTGAAACTGATGATGGATCTGGTCGTCAATCACACTTCGGATGAGCATGAATGGTTCAGCAGCAAACCGGAATATTACATATGGCGCGATGAGCCGAATAACTGGCGATCTTTTTTCAGCGGCTCTGCATGGGAATTCGATCAGCAGCGCGAGCAATACTTTCTTCATCTGTTTTCAAAGAAACAGCCCGATTTGAACTGGGAGAACCCGGAGATGCGTGAAGCGGTTTATGCGATGATGCGCTGGTGGCTGGATAAAGGCGTCGACGGTTTCCGGATGGACGTCATCAATCTGATTTCCAAAGATCAGGATTTTCCGGACGGACCGGATGGTGACGGCGGGGAATTTTATATGAACGGCCCTAAAGTGCACGATTATCTTCAGGAAATGAACAGGGAAGTACTATCAAAATACGACATTGTAACGGTCGGTGAAATGCCTGGAGCAACCATTTCGGATGCCATCAAATACACCGATGAAGAGCGTAAAGAAGTGAATATGATTTTCACGTTCGAGCATATGGGGCTTGATCAGGCGAGCGGAGAAAAATGGGATCTGAAGCCGCTTCAGCTGACAGATTTGAAATACAATCTTGAGCACTGGCAGCATGCCCTGCATGATTCAGGCTGGAACAGCCTTTACTGGAACAATCATGACCAGCCAAGAATCGTATCGCGCTTCGGTGATGATGGGAAATACCGTATCGAGTCAGCGAAAATGCTGGCGGCATGCCTCCACTTCATGCAGGGTACACCTTATATCTATCAAGGTGAAGAAATCGGCATGACAAATGTCCGTTTTGATTCGATCGAAGCATACAAAGATATTGAAACGCTGAATATGTATAAAGAAAAAAGGGATCTAGGGGTCCCGCACGAGAAGATTATGCAATCGATATATGTTAAAGGCCGGGACAATGCCCGCACACCGATGCAATGGAATGCGGAAGCCCATGGCGGATTTACAACCGGTACGCCTTGGATTGCATCGAATCCGAATTATTCGAACATCAATACGCTGGATAAAGATGACAGCGGATCGATATACCAATTCTATAAAAAACTGATCCATTTGCGTAAATCGATGGACATCATAACATACGGCAATTTTATGCTGCTTCACCGTGAGGACGAAAATGTTTTTGCTTATACTCGTGAAATTTCAGGAGAGAAATTGACAGTCTACTGTAATTTTTCAGCGCGGCACATCGAGTTTCCAATGCCGCAGGGAGAGTTGCTGATCCAGAATTACGAGAAGCTGGAAAGTACCGGGAAACTGATTTTGCGTCCATATGAAACGGCTGTGTTTCATAAAAAAATCTAGAAATCTTAAAATTTTAAGTTATGATAAGATTACTTCACATAACTGGAGGAGGAACTTAATGGCAAACGTGATGGGTGTAGATATTGGAGGAACAAAGATTCGTCTGGGGATCATTGACGGCGCCGGGACGATTCTTTATGATGAAAGGATACCGACGCAATTTCCGCTGTATCCTTATCTGGAGAAAAATGTCCTGCGGATTTTAGGTGATTATCCGGAAGTGGCAGCTGTCGGAATCGGCACGCACGGTTTTGTCGATCCGAAAGAGGGCAGCATCATTTTTTCAACCGATGCCTTGCCTGGCTGGAGCGGGACGAAAGTGAAAGAACAATTGCAAGCAGCAACAGGCATACGGGTCGAAGTTGAAAACGACGCCAATTGCGCGGCATTGGCAGAAGCGAAATTCGGCGCGGCGAAAGGGCTGGACAGAGTGGTCTGCCTGACGCTTGGCACAGGCCTTGGTGGCGGCATCATCTGGGACGGCAAATTACTGAGCGGCGGTCCTCACGGTGGTGCGGCGGAACTCGGGCATATCACATTATATCCGGGCGGCGCAGATTGTGCATGCGGACGCAAAGGTTGCTATGAACAATATGTTTCAGGTACAGGGATTCAGCGTCGCATCCGGGAAGCAGGTGTGGATTTGACACCTCTCGAGATGTTCCAAAATGCAGCAACGGATAAACAATCGCAGGATCTTTTGGAATCGTTCACATATGATTTGGCAATCGTCATCAGTTCACTGCAGGCTGTCTTTGATATGGAGTCGGTTGTCATCGGAGGCGGAGTATCAGAATCAGCGGAATATTGGTGGCCGCAGTTACTGGACCAGCTGGAACCATTGCTGCTCAATCCATTGGAAATTCAAACAGCGAAATTCGGCAACGATGCCGGAGTACTTGGCGCTGCATTACTCGTACTGGAAGGAAAGTGAAATCGTGGCAAAATTATTAATGGATCAACTGACTAAGACTTATGATAATAAAGTGACGGCAGTGGAGAATTTCAACCTTACTGTTGAAGATGAGGAATTCATCGTCTTCGTCGGACCGTCAGGATGCGGAAAATCGACTACTCTTCGGATGATAGCCGGCCTGGAAGATATCTCTTCAGGAACGTTTTCGATCGACGGCAAGAAAATGAATGAAGTGCAGCCGAAAGACCGCGATATCGCAATGGTATTCCAGAATTATGCTTTGTATCCGCATATGACGGTATACGAAAATATGGCATTCAGCCTCAAGCTAAAAGGAATGCCGAAAGCAGAGATTAAGGATCGGGTCAGAAATGCGGCGGAGATACTCGGATTGATGGACTACCTGAACAGGAAGCCGAAAGCTTTGTCCGGTGGACAGCGCCAGCGTGTGGCACTTGGACGTGCGATTGTCCGTGACGCCAAACTGTTTTTGATGGATGAACCGCTGTCGAATCTCGATTCGAAATTGCGTGTACAGATGCGGACAGAGATTTCGAAACTGCATCAGCGTTTAAAAACTACGACTATTTATGTTACACATGATCAAACCGAAGCTATGACAATGGCTACAAGGATCGTCATCATGAAAGACGGTGTAATCCAACAGGTGGGGACGCCTAAAGAAGTGTACGACCAGCCTGATAACGTATTCGTAGCGGGGTTCATCGGTTCACCAGCCATGAATTTCTTCAATGGCCGCATAGAAGGCAATTATTTTGTTATGGGACAGACAAAACTGCTTATCCCTGATTCTGCCTTGCCTGAAGGCCTGGACAATCAGGAAGTAATTATCGGCTTGCGTCCGGAGCATATTACCCATAAACCGGTAAAAGATGAATCAACTGTTGAAGTGAATCTGGATGTAGTGGAATTGATGGGTTCTGAATATATGGTTTACGCAACACTTGAAGGACATTCATTTGTCGGCCGCGTGGACGCCAACCTTGATTTGGCAGCAGGCACAGTTTTCCCGATGGCATTTGAAATGGATAAAGCGCGCTTTTTTGATCCAACAACCGAAAAACGAATCAAATAAAATTTTTTTAAAGATATTGTGCAAACGTTTTCACTATGATATGATACAGACAATTGAAAGTTGGGAACGCTTTCTTAAAAAGTTTCCGTTTTTTATTTTCACATTTGTGCAAACGATTGCACAAAACTCAAAGGGGGATTACACACATGAAAGAGTTCAAGTTCAAAAAAGGATTGCTCGCTTCATTACTGGTTACAACAAGTTTGTTGGCGGCATGCGGCAACGGCGGGGAAGAAGAAGGTTCTTCAGCTGAAGGCGACAAAGTAACAGTAGACATTTTTCAATTTAAAGTAGAGTTCAAAGAACAATTCGAAGATGTTGTGGCAATGTATGAAAAAGAAAACCCTGATGTAAATATTGAAATTACAACAGTAGGCGGCGGAGAAGATTATGGCGCTGCATTACGTTCGAAATTCGCTTCAGGAAACGAGCCTGCGATCTTCAATATCGGTGGTCCACAGGATGTTGCTGACTGGAAAGACAGCCTGGCTACTTTGTCAGACACAGCTGCTGCAGAAGCCGCGCTTGACGGAACACTGGAAGGTGTTACAGTCGATTCGGAAGTTCTGGGCTTGCCTTACAACCAGGAAGGCTACGGATTCATCTACAACATTCGCCTATTTGAAGAAGCGGGAATCGATCCGGCTTCGATCACAGATTTCGCAAGCCTGGAAGAAGCTGTGAAAACATTGGATTCCAAAAAAGAAGAACTTGAAATCGAGTCGGTATTCGCTTTGCCAGGCAAAGAAAAATGGGTAACAGGCTTGCATTTATCGAATACATTCATCGCTCCGGAATTTAACCATAATGTACTGGACGCATACGATTCGAAAACTATTGACTTCACCTATTCAGATGCATTCAAGAAAATCCTTGATCTTCAAAATGAATATTCAAAACAGCCGACAGTCAGCCTTGACTACTCGCAGCAAGTTGAAGAATTATTCTCATTGGAACGTGTTGCAATCATTCAGCAAGGGAACTGGGCTTACGGTTCAATCGCCGGCATTGATCCTGAATTTGCCGAAAACGGAATCGGCATGCTGCCGATTCCAGTTGAAGGATATGAAGAAGGCGGCCTTCCTGTAGGCGTTCCGATGTACTGGGCAATAAACAAAAATCTTGATGAAGAAGTAGTTGAAGCATCAAAAGAATTCATGGATTGGCTTTACACTTCTGAAGCTGGCAAAACAGCTGTCGTGGAAGACTTTAAATTCATCCCTGCATATGAAGGCTATGACACATCAAAAATTTCAGATCCATTGTCAAAAGCGGTTTATGATGCTTCAGAAGCCGGCGAAACAATCGGATGGGTATTCATGGGCTATCCGACTGGATGGGGCGAAGATGAACTTGGCTCAAACATCCAAAAATATTTGAGCGAAGAAGCAACATGGGAAGAAGTTGTCGATTCAGCGAAAGCCGCTTGGGAATCAAGCAGACAATAAAACAGTGAAATAAATAAGCTGGAGACAAGAACAAAGCAGCCTCTGTGCTGCTTTTTGTCTTTACGCTTCTATTGCAGAAAGGAAGGGCTTAACTTATGCGTACAAAAGATTTTGCTTACTGGTTGTTCCTGGCCCCGGTTCTGATTGCTTTAACCCTTGTAGTGGTTGTACCGATGCTCCTTGGCGTCTACTATTCGTTCACCAGCTGGAACGGCATCACAACAGGTGAATTTGTCGGCTTCCAGAATTATATCGATCTTTTCAAAGATGAAAGATTTTTGGCTTCCTTATGGTTTACTACGAAGTTCTCCATAATTTCGGTGATCCTCATTAACTTCATCGGTTTGTCATTGGCGTTGATTGTGACATCGCGCATCAAATCCAGCAATCTTCTCCGGACGACTTTCTTCATGCCGAACCTGATCGGCGGTTTAATCCTGGGATTCATCTGGCAATTCATCTTCATCAAAGTATTTGCCAGTGTCGGAGAAATGGTTGGCATGGAAAGTTTGCAGGTATGGCTGTCCACAACAGAAACAGGTTTCTGGGGGCTGGTCATTTTAATGAGCTGGCAAATGGCCGGTTATATCATGGTAATTTACATAGCCTATTTACAGGGGTTGCCAAAAGAACTGCTCGAAGCTTCTGAAATTGACGGAGCATCATCATTCCAGCGTTTCCGCTACATCGTCTTTCCATTGGTTGCACCGGCATTCACTGTCAGCATGTTCCTGACTTTGTCGAATACGTTCAAACTGTACGACCAAAACCTGTCTTTGACAGGCGGCGGCCCTTATAATTCAACGGAAATGGTGGCCATGGAAATTTTCAATACCGCATTCGTGCAGAATGCATTCGCATATGCGCAGGCAAAAGCAATCATTTTCTTTGTGATCGTTGCGATTGTCGCATTGTTTCAGGTTTATTGGAATAAACGCCGGGAGGTTGAAATGTAATGAGAAAAAAGAAGAATTGGAAATTGGAGATTCTCGGGATCCTTCTCGGCATTTTATGGCTATTGCCGTTTTATCTGATGTTCGTCAACTCGTTCAAAACGAAAAAAGAGATATTCACGGATGTGACAAGTCCTCCGGAGCAATGGAGTTTTGACAATTACATCACCGCTTTTCAAGAACTCGATTTTTTGCAGACCTTATTCAATTCATTGCTTATCACCGTCTCAAGTGTCCTGCTGATTATTATCTCTTCAGCGATGGCAGCTTACGCGCTGTCCCGTGCAAAAAGCCGGATCAGCACAATTCTGTTCTTCATTTTTGTGGCGGCAATGCTGATTCCGTTCCAGTCGGTCATGATACCGCTCGTCACAGTATTCGGCCAATTTGAAATGCTGAACCGCGGCGGCCTGATTTTCATGTACATCGGATTTGGCGCAAGCCTGTCGATTTTCCTTTACCACGGAGCACTGAACAACATCCCGAGATCTTTGGATGAGGCAGCGCGCATCGACGGCGCCAATCGCTGGCAGGTTTTCTGGCATATCATTTTCCCGATGCTGAAGCCGATCACGGTAACAGTGGCAATCCTGAATATCATCTGGATTTGGAACGATTATTTATTGCCATCTCTGGTCATCAATAAAACCGGAAGCGAAACGATTCCGCTGAAGATGTTTTTCTTCTTCGGTGAATATACAAAACAATGGCATTTGGCGCTTGCAGGCCTGACGCTCGCAATTTTGCCGGTCATCATCTTTTATTTCTTCGCTCAGCGTTCCATCATCAAAGGCGTATCGGATGGTGCCATAAAGTAAAGGGGAGATTTCAGTGGCAGTCACGATTAAAGATGTTGCGAAAGCGGCGTCGGTCTCACCGGCAACTGTATCCCGTGTGATCGCGGATAATCCGCGTATCAGTGAAGACACAAAGAAAAAAGTCCGGGAAACTATGAAGCATCTGGGCTATTACCCGAACTTCCAGGCGCGTAATCTGGTTATCCAAAAAACTCAGACAATCGGTGTCATCATGGCCGATTCGGCGACCCTTGCTTTCCAGAATCCATTCTTTCCGGAAGTGCTCCGCGGCATCTCGAGCCGTGCCCATGAAAGCCAGTACGGACTTTATCTTTCGACTGGCGCCACTACCGAAGAGATCTATGAAGAAGTCATTTCCATGACCCAGGGAAAAAGGGTCGATGGCATTATACTTTTATACTCCAGAATCTGCGACAAAATCATGGATTACCTATACAATAGCAATATTCCATTTTCAGTCGTCGGCCGCCCGGATGTCCATACCGAATCGATTTCGTATGTCGATAACGATAATGTAGGGAATTCGTTTGAAGTCGTCAAATACCTGATCGGCCTTGGCCATCAGCGGATTGCATATGTTGGCGGCGGGTTGGAATATGTGGTGTCATTGGACCGTCTGAAAGGGTATCGAAAAGCAATTCAAAAAGCGGGAATCCGCTACGATTCCGAATTGATCGTCAATCAGTCGATCAATGCGGGGTTGGAAGAGCAGTCGGTCCAACGGCTGATGCGGCTTGAACAGCCCCCGACAGCGATTGTCACACATGACGATTTGATCGCTTATGAATTGATCAGTTATCTGCAGGACATGAAAATAGATGTTCCCGGCAATGTTTCCGTATTGAGCTTCAATAACCATTCGCTGTCAGAACATCTGAAACCGCCGCTCAGCACGGTGGATATTTCGATTTATGAACTGGGTCTGCATGCAGCAGAACTGGTACTTGAAAAAATTAAAGACAGTGAGGCGCCGGTAAGGGAAGTAACGGTTCCTTCCCGGCTGATCGAACGCGGTTCTTGCCGAAGTCTTTGAAAGGAAATGAACATGAACAAAAAATGGTGGAAAGAAGCAGTTGCATATCAGGTTTATCCGAGAAGCTTCATGGATTCGAACGGCGACGGCATCGGAGATATCAATGGCTTAACGGCGAAACTGGATTATCTGAAGGAATTGGGCATTGACGTTATCTGGATCTGTCCCATGTATAAATCGCCGAATGATGACAATGGCTATGATATCAGTGATTACCAGGACATCATGGATGAGCTGGGAACGATGGAGGATTTCGACCGCCTTTTGGCGGAAGTGCACGCACGCGGCATGAAGCTGATTATCGACCTGGTCATCAATCATACAAGTGATGAGCATCCCTGGTTCCAGGAATCCCGCTCGTCACTTGATAATCCGAAGCGCGACTGGTATGTATGGCGCGACAAGCCGACAAACTGGAAAAGTATTTTCGGCGGACCGGCCTGGGAGTATGATGAAAAGACAGGGCAATATTATTTGCACATCTTCTCGAAGAAACAGCCGGATCTGAACTGGGAAAACGCGGAAGTGCGGAAAGCCTTATACGATATGGTCAACTGGTGGCTCGACAAAGGAATCGATGGATTCCGTGTGGACGCCATCAGTCATATTAAAAAAGACTTTACTGATCTCCCGATTGAAGAAGGCAAGCCTTATCTGCCTGCCTGGGAAAAAATGATGAATGTCGACGGCATTCAGCCGCTTCTTGCGGAATTACGTGATGAGACCTTCTCAAAATACGATATTATGACAGTTGGGGAAGCGAACGGCGTATCCGCTGAAGACATCGAAGAATGGATAAGTGAAGAAAACGGGAAGTTCAATATGGTTTTCCAATTTGAAGATCTTGGCCTGTGGGAAGATGAATTGAAGAAAGGCGTCAATGTACCCGAACTGAAAAAAGTCCTGACACGCTGGCAGAAAGGTGTCGAAGGAATTGGCTGGAACGCACTGTTTATAGAAAACCACGATAGGCCGCGTGCGGTTTCGACTTTGGGCAATGATGGTATTTTCTGGCGGGAAAGTGCAACTTCACTCGCCTGTATGTATTTCTTCATGCAAGGCACACCGTTCATCTATCAGGGACAGGAAATCGGCATGACCAATGCTCCTTTTGAAAAGATCGAACAATTCAATGACGTCCAGACGCATAACCTTTATTTCTATAACCTTGCTGAAGGCATGGAACATGACGCGGTCATGACGCTGATCAAAGAAACAAGCCGGGACCACTCCCGCACTCCGATGCAATGGGACAACAGCCCGAATGCCGGTTTCTCTGAAAGCCAGCCTTGGATCTACACAAATCCTAACTACGAGTGGCTCAATGTTGAAGCGCAAAAACACAATCCCCATTCTGTGCTTTCCTTCTACAAGCAAATGATTGCACTGCGTAAGAAGATGGCCGTGCTTGTTTACGGCAGCTATGAGTTGAAGGAACTTGGGTTTGATGACGTTTATGCTTATACACGCGAAGATGAGGATTCGAAAGTATTGATCGTTTCGAATCTCGGTCCGAATCGTTACCGCTGGAATGAACCGGAAAACCGCGGTCTGCTGATGTCGAATTACGAATCCGTTGACCCGGCAGAAATCCGCCCATATGAAGCGAGAGTCTACCAAATTAAATAAGCGAACAGAAAAAGGGCGGACCCGATGGGGTCTGCCCTTTTTACATTTTCGAAAAGATATCAATTTTTCGATCTTTATCAATGAAGCAGTGCAGCGATGCAGGAGCACCTCTTTGCCCTTCAACGCCTAATGCTTCATTCTGAATCTACTTATAATTACGGAGCCACTTCTATACGTAAATCAGATATAAGCGGATATGAGTTATAGAAAGCGAGCTGAGATATGGAGCAAAACAGCGAAGACTCCCAGGCGACTAAGCGAAGTGCTGAGATCCACTTGGGCGAAGTGAAACGAGCCTGAGTTAGCTCAGTGCGAGCAGCCAGGAAAGCGAAGCTGTTTTGCGGAATATCGGATACCTAGTTTTCTTTTTAAACACACTAGAGGAAAGACCGAATGGATCCAGTTTTTCTAAAATTAGTATCCTGGCTTCTCCAATAATTTAAAGATGTTGTTTTTATAATCCTCAACGCCCGGCTGGTCGAATGGGTTGATGTCCAGCAGGTACGCGCTGTATGCGCAGGAAATCATATAGAAATAAAACAGGTGGCCAAGATGGAACTCATCCATCTTTTCGATTGTCAGGCTCATTTGCGGAACGCCGCCGTCCAGATGTGCTGACGAAGTGCCTTTATAGGCAACGTGATTAAATTCCTGCAGCGTGATGCCGGCCAGGTAATTCAATTCGTCACCATCATTCTCCGCTTCGAATACTGTCAAATCTTCTTTGCTTTCCTTGATCAGCAGGAAACTCTCAAAAAGATTGCGGATGCCGTCCTGGATATACTGGCCCATTGAATGGAGATCAGTAGTGAATGATACGGAAGCAGGGAAGATGCCTTTGCCTTCTTTGCCTTCGCTTTCACCGAATAATTGCTTCCACCATTCCTGCACATAAGCCAATTTCGGTTCAAAAGTGGCCATGACTTCTGTGGTATAACCTTCTGAATAAAGGTGATGACGCGCAGCTGCATAACGGATGGCTGTGTTGGTTTCGGGATTGAATACCTGATAAGCCTCTTCCGCATCTTTTGCGCCGGCCATCAATTCTGACACTGAAAATCCGGCAGCGGCAATCGGCAGCAGGCCAACTGCAGTGAATACTGAATAACGTCCGCCTACATCTTCAGGTACGACAAATCGTTCGTAGCCATTTTCAATCGCCAGGTTGACCAGTGCGCCTTTCTCGGCGTCAGTCGTTACGATGATGCGTTCTGCGGCAGCTTCCCCGTAACGGTCTTCCATATATTTTTTCAGGAAGCGGAAGGCGAGCGCAGGCTCTGTCGTTTTTCCTGATTTCGAAATGACATTCACCATTACTTCCTTGCCATCGAGATGGGTAAGAAGCTGTTTCAGATATTCGCCGCTGACCTGATGTCCGGCAAACAGCACCTCGGTTTTTCTATCATCTTTATTGAAATAAGGCGAGAGAGCGGTCAATGCGGCTTTCGCGCCCAGATAGGATCCGCCGATGCCGATGACGACCAAGACCTCCGCTTTTTCCTGGATCACTTCGGCGGTTTTTTGGATGCGCTCCATAAATTCAGGCTGAACAGTGCTCGGCCAATCGAGCCATCCCAAAAAATCGGAACCTCTTCCTTCTTTATTGTATAAATTATCATGAATTTCCTTTAACGCGGCTTTTTTTCCGTCTGTCAAAACAGTTTCGAAAGACCCCGAATATGTAAACTCGATCATCTGAAAACTCCCTTTCCTTTTTCTCTCAAGTTTACCATATCCGGAGCTTCAATACCTTATGGCATATGCAAATAAAGAGAGTCTTTCATTTTAAAGGGAACCCATAATCTGGTAAGCTGATTATTAAGAAAGTGGGGGAAGAAATGAAAAAAACAATAATCGTACTTTTTATTTTGGCCATGGCTATTTTTCTTTCCGGCTGCCAAGAACAAGTGACGCCGGAAGACCGGTTAGCTGAATACATAGAACACTGGAATAATCTCGAATTTGGAGAGATGTATGAAAAATATTTGAATGAAGGAACGAAAGCGGCTTACGGAACGGATGAATTCATTGACCGCCAGCAGAAACTTCATGAAGACCTTGGCATAGAGAACCTTGAAGTGACTTTTACGGAAGCTCCGGAAGATACTGAATGGGAACAGGAACAGCCGGCTGATTTTCCGGTGCAGGTGTCAATGGATACACTAGCGGGTCCAGTGGAATTTGAAGAAACCATGACTCTTCTGTATGAAGAAACGGAAGAAGCGGGAAATTGGTTTGTCGAGTGGACGCCTTCTTTCATTTTCCCGCAGCTTGAAGCCGGTGATCCGGTGCGCATCAGCAGGCAGGCTGCAGCGAGAGGGGAGTTGTATGACCGCAACGATCAGCCGCTCGCCGTCAATAGCACCGGCAGGTCAATCGGGGTTGTGCCGGAAAAATTCACGGATGACGCGGATAAGGAACAATTGGCTGAATTGCTCGGCATGTCTGTTGAAGAAATCGATCGGCAATTGGAGCAGGATTGGGTGCAGAATAACCTGAGCCAATTCGTGCCACTCAGCAAAACATCGAATGACAACACGGAATTGCTTGAACAGGTGTTGGAAATCCCTGGCACCATGCATCAGGAAACCGCCATGCGTGAATATCCATATGGTGAAGCCTTGTCACATTTGATCGGTTACATCGGTCCGATTACGGCTGAGCAGTTGAGTGAGCTGCAGGAACAGGGTTATACGGAAAATGATATGATCGGCCGGCAAGGGCTCGAACGCCAATTGGAAGATCGGCTGCGCGGTGAAGATGGCATGCGCATCTATATCGACAAAGAGCAGGAACAGATCACAGTCGCAGAAAAGCAGGCTGTGGACGGGAAAAAAATCCAATTGACCATCGATGCTGAATTGCAGCAGATTGCTTATGAATCGATGGATGGTGAAGCGGGAACATCTGCAGCTGTCGATCCGGAGACAGGAGAAACGCTGGTGCTTCTAAGTTCGCCGGGCTTTAATCCAAGCGAATTCATGCTGGGCATGAGTGGTGAAAGCTACGAGGAGTTAAAAGAAGATCCGTTGATGCCGCTATATAACCGATTTGCCCAAAGCTATGCCCCGGGATCGACGATAAAACCGGTAACTGCTGCAATCGGCCTTGAAGCAGGAACCCTCGACCCGTCGGAAGGACTGACGATCGAGGGTGAGACATGGCAAAAAGATGATTGGGGAGGCTACGAAGTGACGCGAGTCCATCCGGAAGCACCCAATCCGATTGATTTGAATAAGGCGCTTGTTTATTCGGATAATATCTATTTTGCGAGACAAGCGCTGGAAATGGGAAGAAGCACGTTAGTGGAAGGATTGGAAAACTTCGCTTTTGGTGAAGAAATCCCGTATCCGCTCGCGTTGCAGTCTTCACAAATATCGAATGATGGAAACATCTCTTCTGAAGGGCAGCAGGCGGACACCTCATTCGGACAGGGGCAGATGCTGGCGAATATTCTTCACTTGGCATCGGTGTACCAGCCGTTTCTGACAGATGGCGTCATGCATGAACCGACGCTGCTGCTTGAAGAAGAAGATGCGCAAGTCTGGAAGGACGGATTGGTTTCAGCGGAGAATGCGGAAATACTTCGCACCGACTTGCGGAACGTGGTGGTTGATGGATTCGCACAAGAGGCGAATCTTGAAAATATTCCGTTGGCCGGCAAAACCGGTACCGCTGAGCTGAAGGCAGCTGGCGAAGAAAGCGGACAGGAAAATGGGTTCTTCATCGCTTACGATTCCGCTAATCCCGAATTCATCATCGCCATGATGGTGGAAGATGTCGGCGACAATGACGGCAGTGCCTATGTAGCAGGCATGGTCGGTGAGACATTCGAACAGTTCTACCAATAAAACAGGGATCGCCACCTTATATTGAGGTGGCGATTTTTTCATGATTGTAGAAGAATTTCAACTCAGGCTTTATATGTTTGTCAAAAAAAACAGTATTAAAGCAGGTTTTTTGATGCTTTCAGAGAATACTATATTTAGGAGGATTTTAGTTCGTTTTGGTTTGATTAAGAATGGGAAGAAGGGGGAAAGCGTGAAGAAGACTTGGTGGAAGGAAGCAGTGGTCTACCAGATTTATACGCGGAGTTTTAAGGATAATAGTGGAGACGGTGTAGGGGATTTGAATGGAGTCACGGAAAAACTGGATTATTTGCAGGGGCTTGGTATCGACATCCTGTGGCTTTGCCCGATGTATAAGTCCCCTAATGTCGACAACGGTTATGACGTCAGTGATTACCGGGAGATCATGGCTGAAATGGGGACAATGCAAGATTTTGATAACATGCTGGCAGAAATCCATTCCCGGGGTATGAAACTGATTTTGGATCTGGTCTTGAACCATACAAGCGATCAGCATCCCTGGTTTCATGAATCCAAATCGTCCAAGGATAATCCGAAACGCGACTGGTATATTTGGCGCGACAAGCCTACTAATTGGGAAAGCATATTCGGGGGGCCAGCATGGACATTCGATCCGAAAACCAACCAGTATTATTTGCATCTATATACCAAAAACCAGGTGGATCTGAATTGGGAGAATCCCGAAGTACGGAGGGAACTTTACGATATGATCATTTGGTGGATTGAGAAAGGCGTAGACGGTTTCCGGGTGGATGCCATCAATCACCTCAAAAAAGATTTAACGGATATGCCAAATCCCGAAGGCAAAAATTATGTGCCGGCATGGAAAAAAATGACGAATGTTGAAGGTATACAGGATTTTCTTAAGGAGTTACGCGATGAGACCTTCGCGAAATATGATGTTGTGACAGTGGGTGAAGCAAATAGTATCAGAGCCGATGAATTGGCTGAATGGATAAGTGAAGATGACGGGAAATTCAATATGATTTTCAGTCTTGAGGCACATGAAAACTGGAACCAGGATCTCGATGCAGATCAAAATGTAATGACCATCAAAAAGATTTTGGATCTTTGGCAGCGCAGCACACAAGGCATCGCATGGAACTCCCTCTATCTCGAAAATCATGACCGGCCGAGAACCGTATCAACCTGGGGAGATGACCGGAATTATTGGCGGGAAAGTGCCACCGCCCTTGCCTGTATGTATTTTTTTATGCAGGGTACGCCGTTTATTTATCAAGGACAGGAAATCGGCATGACAAATGTTCCGTTTGATGATATTAAAAAGTACCGTGATGTTGAAACGAAGAACTTCTATCGATATAAAAGGATGCAGGGTGTTCCGCATGAAGAATTGATAGAAGTGATCAAAAAAGTCAGCCGGAATAATGCCCGCACCCCGATGCAATGGCATGACGGCACCAATGCGGGCTTTACTGTTGGAAAGCCGTGGATTGATCTGAATCCCAATTATAATTGGTTGAACGTCGAGGCCCAAACAGTAGATGACCGATCGATTTTATCTTTTTACAAGAAAATGATTGTATTGCGCAAGAGCCGGGAATGTCTTTTATACGGCAGTACAAAACTTGCTGAAACAGATTGCCCGGACGTATACGCCTATATCCGTGAATACGAAAATACCCGGATTCTTGTGGTTTCCCATTTGGACAGTGACGGCTGCCACTGGTCGCTGAGGGAAAAAGGGCAGCTTCTTTTAGCGAATTATACTGAGTTGATGGAGCGGAAACTGCAGCCTTATGAAGCCCGTGTTTATTTATTGGAATAAAAGAAGGATGTAAAAAAATGAAATTGGAGGAGAGCGGCAATTGTATTATAAGGAGCAATATGTATTTAAAGGGGAAGAAATTTCAAAAGCGGTCATCCGGAATTACGGGGAAGCGGACTTTGAAGCGTTGATCAATATACAAAGGGAATGTTTTCCTCCGCCTTTTCCTGATGAGCTGCTGTGGAACCGGGAGCAATTATCGAGTCATCTTGCACATTATCCGGAAGGGGCGCTGTGCATAGAAATCGAAGGGGAACTCGCGGGGTCATTGACCGGGATGCTAGTGGGAGATGATGATGATTTCAATTCACATAACTGGGAACAAGTGACGGACAGCGGTTATATCAGAACTCATGAACCAGAAGGCAAGAACTTTTATATAGTGGATATCGGCATCAGACCATCATACCGAAAGATGGAGCTCGGCAAGCTCTTGCTGCAGGCAGCTTATGAACGAGTGATTGAAGACCGTCTGGAGCGGGTGATCGGCGGTGGACGAATGCCTGGATATAAAAGGGTTTCGAGCAGAATAACTGCCGAGAAGTATGCCGAAAAAGTTTTGGCCGGTGAATTGAAAGACCCGGTCATCACTTTTCTGATGCGCAGCGGGAGAACCCCGGTTAAGTTGGTGAAAAATTATCTGGATGATGAAGATTCGGGAAATTACGCTTTATTGATGGAATGGAAGAATCCGTTTGTTGAGTACGAAAGTCAATAAAGACGGTGGAATTGGAAAAGGGACGCTCCCGATATCGTATCGAGGCGCCCCTTTGTTTGTTTTAAGGTAACATTTATATAGCTTGATTCAATTTTTCAACCCTTCAGAAAGGGGAATCATTTCCGTTGAAAGTATTTGCTTTCAGTGCCGCGGTCAGTGTTCCACTGGGTGCTTTCTAACTTAAGCAACGTAAACCCTACCTTCTTTTACGTCCTTGCGATCCTTAAATCGCGCCAGTGTGAATAAGTATTCTCAAAAACATTAATGTAGAATGCCAGATTATCAAATATACCAGTTACCTCTGTGTTAACTTAAATATTATTGCACAGATGATGTGTTTTTGTCAAATTTAACTCTTTTAATTGGGATGCTGATTGGCTTTCGTTTTTGAAATGGGTCTAATAGGGTATAATTAATTGAACTTATGAATAGCGGAAGAAGGAGATCAAATGCAAAATACGAATTATGCGGATGACAGTCTGGCTCTGCACACCGATTTATACCAGATCAATATGGTGGAAGCCTATTGGGCGGATGGCATGCATGAACGAAAAGCGGTTTTTGAGCTGTTTTTCCGGAAATTGCCGTTCGGGAACGGCTATGCTATTTTTGCCGGATTGGAGCGGGTGCTGGAATACCTCAGAAACTTTAAATTCTCGGAATCGGACCTCACGTATCTCAAAGAAGTGGGCTATAAAGAAGATTTTCTGGATTATCTGAAATCCATCAAATTTACTGGAGCTGTCCATTCGGTTGTGGAAGGTGAGTTGGTTTTCCAGAATGAACCTTTGATCCGCATCGAAAGCACGTTGGCGGAAGCGCAATTGATTGAAACGGCTTTACTCAACATCGTTAATTACCAAACATTGATCGCAACTAAAGCCAGCCGGATCAAACAGATTGTAAAAGATGACCGTGTCATGGAATTCGGCACACGACGCGCGCAGGAAATGGATGCGGCAATTTGGGGTTCGCGTGCTGCTTTTATCGGCGGACTGGAAGCGACAAGCAATGTCCGGGCTGGAAAATTATTCGGTATACCGGTAGCGGGTACACATGCCCATTCGATGGTACAGGCCTATAAAGATGAATACGAAGCTTTCCATGCCTATGCGAAACGGCATAAAAATTGCGTTTTCCTAGTGGATACATATGACACTTTAAAATCGGGTCTGCCCATTGCAATCCAAGTGGCCAAAGAACTTGGAGATCAAATCGACTTCCAGGGCATTCGCCTGGACAGCGGCGATATTGCGTTCCTTTCTAAAGAAGCGAGGAAAATGCTGGATGAAGCAGGTTTCCCGGACGCTGAAATCGTCGTGTCGAATGATCTGGACGAATACACCATCCTGAATCTGAAAGCGCAAGGAGCGCAAGTCGATTCATGGGGGATCGGAACAAAGCTGATTACAGCTTATGATCAGCCTGCGCTAGGAGCCGTTTATAAAATTGTTGCGATTGAAAACGAAGAAGGCCAGATGGAAGATACCATAAAAATTTCCGGCAATGCCGAAAAAGTCACTACACCCGGACTGAAAAAAGTTTATCGGATCATAGACAGGGAAAACGGGAAATCAGAAGGGGATTATATCACGATGGTGGACGAAGATCCGGAATCCGAAGAACGTTTGAAGATGTTCCATCCGGTCCATACTTTCGTTTCAAAATTCGTAACCAATTTCGACGCCGTGAATATCCATACACAAGTCGTGAAAGATGGAGAAATCACCTATAAATACCCTTCAGTCCAGGAAATCCAGGATTATTCCAAAAAGAGCCTCGATCTTCTTTGGGATGAGTATAAACGTTCATTGAATCCTGAAGAGTATCCGGTCGATCTCAGCCAGAAATGCTGGGACAATAAAATGCGCAATATCCAGGAAGTCCGTGATTCCATTCAAAGTTTCTCAAAACGATAGGAGGATTTTACATGACAGAACTGCAGCAGCAAATCATTGATGAAATGAAAGTTCAGCCAGAAATCAATCCGAGCGAGGAAATAGACCGAACTATTTCATTCCTGAAAGAGTATTTGAAGAAACATCCCTTCCTTGAAGGGTACGTACTCGGCATATCAGGCGGCCAGGATTCGACGCTTGTTGGAAAAATGGCTCAAATGGCTGTCGATCAACTGAATGAGGAAACCGGAAGCGATAAATACGGTTTCTACGCAGTCCGTCTGCCTTACGGAGAACAATTTGACGAACACGATGCACAGGATGCGTTGAAGTTCATCAATCCGACTAAAACTTACACCATCAATATCAAAGAAGCTGTCGATGCAAGTGACCGCGCCTTGGAACAGGCGGGAATCGAATTGACGGATTTTATCAAAGGCAATGAAAAAGCGAGAGAACGCATGAAAGCCCAGTATTCCGTAGCCGCTATGCACAATGCTGTCGTGCTCGGAACGGACCATGCAGCTGAAGCGATCACCGGTTTCTATACAAAACATGGGGACGGTGCTGCGGATCTCACACCCCTTTTCCGTCTGAACAAAAGACAGGGCAAGCAATTACTGAAAGAATTGGGAAGTCCGGAGCATCTCTATAATAAGATTCCGACTGCCGATCTTGAAGAAGACAAGCCCGCCATTCCTGATGAAGTGGCACTTGGCATAACATATGATATGATCGATGATTATCTGGAAGGCAAGAAAATACCGGATGAAGCCCGTGAGAAATTGGAAGGCTATTATCTGAAGACGCAGCATAAGCGCAAACTTCCGATTACGGTCTTCGACGATTTCTGGAAATAAATATTAAAGATGAAAAGTCCTCTCAGCGAGGGCTTTTCTTTATGAGAAAATGCCTGCCCGCGGTGACTGCACAGTTGAGTTATTGCTCATAATTCGTTATGCTAATGAGTAAGAATGTGACAATTCAAAATATTTTTTGTCACCCATTGGGGGAAAAGATGATGAATCCAAAAGAACAATTAAACAAAGTTATCGATAATATCGAGAAAGTCATAATCGGCAAGCGTGATATCGCCGAACTGAGTATGGTGGCAATGCTGTCCCATGGGCATGTTTTGCTGGAAGATGTGCCGGGTGTCGGCAAAACCATGCTGGTCAGGGCGTTGGCGAAATCAGTCGGTGCGGATTTTAAACGTATACAATTCACTCCAGATTTATTGCCTTCAGATGTAGTCGGCGTTTCAATCTATAATCCGAAAGATATGGAGTTCAATTTCCGCCCGGGTCCGATTATGGGCAATATCATTTTAGCCGATGAAATTAACCGTACTTCCCCGAAAACCCAATCTTCTCTGCTCGAAGCAATGGAAGAAGCTTCCGTTACCATCGATGGTGTCACTATGCAGATTCCCAAACCATTTTTTGTTATGGCCACACAGAATCCGATTGAATATGAAGGAACTTATCCACTGCCGGAAGCGCAATTGGATCGTTTTCTTCTGAAAATTAAAATGGGTTATCCTACTTTGAAAGAAGAAATGGAAGTCTTGAACCGTTCACAGCTTTCCGTTCCGATCGAAGAATTGCAGTCAGTCATTACACTCGAAGAATTGCTTGATTTACAGCGCGAAGCCAAAAATGTCAAAGTGGATGAAACGATCCGCAGCTATATCGTCGATCTTGCGCGGCAAACCCGAAATGATCCATATGTCTATTTAGGGGTAAGCCCACGAGGTTCGATCGCTTTGATGAAGTCTGCCCAAGCCTATGCTTTATTGCGGGGCCGGGATTTTGTTACGCCGGATGATGTCCAGTACCTGGCGAAATTTGTTTTTGGCCACCGCATCATGCTCCGTTCTGAAGCCCGCTATGACGGAATTTCGGCGGAAGAAATTACGGAACGCATCTTAACGAAAACAAAAGTGCCTGTCCAAAGGCTAGTCGGCCAATGAAACAAATCAAAAAAGCCCTCTCTCTTTGGGGCAGGATAATATTTGTTGTTTTTATCCTGTTGCTCACTTTTTCATTTGCGATGTTCCAGGGCGGTTTCGTCAGCTGGTTCATCTTTTACATGGCCTTGCCGTTTGTGCTGTATTCGCTGCTGCTGATTTTCTATCCGCTGCAGGATATTGAAATGACCCGCCAAATCCATACTGCACAAATCAGAAGAGGCCAGAAGTATTCAGCGACAGTGCATTTCAAACGGAAATTGTCTTTTCCTCTTCTATATACAGTACTGACCGAAAAAACGAACTCTATCGCTTTGCGAAAACGGAATCCTGCGGATAATCGGACAATGTTTATGCCCGGTTTCCGAAAATCCCATACGTGGCGCTATGAAATCGACGATATGCCGAGGGGCGAGCACGTACTGGAAGGTATTAAACTCGAAGTCGCAGATTTTTTTGGCTGGACCAAAAAAACAAAAATGTTTCCATTGAAACAGACGATCCTCGTTTATCCTAAAACGCATGATATTCCGTACCGGGCAATTGAATCCAGTTATGATCAGGGAGCGATGGCCGCTCCGCATACATTGGTGAAGGATACGACCATGGCTACCGGAATCCGCGATTACCAGCCGGGGGATCGGGTTTCCTGGATCCACTGGAAATCATTTGCGCGGACGCAAACCCTGCGCACCAAGGAATTCGAAGACCGGCAAGCCGAAGATCTATTTTTGCTGGATGATCGTAAACCGTCCGATAAATTTGAACTCCAGGTTGAACTCACTGCTTCTTTATTGCAGTCGATTGTGAGAGCAAATTCAAGCGTCGCTTATTTATCAATCGGCAGCACCCTTGATTCGTTTCCGGTCATCCATTCAGAAAGCCATTTGCAGCGTGTCATGTATCACTTGACGAAAATCCTGCCGGATCTTGATCGGCCGGCTGAAGAAGTAGTCAGCAGAGATCTTCAACAAATACGGGCTACCACTATAATCTACGTTACAACTAAATTGACCGTGGAAATGGTCGAAGCTATTCGAAGAAATGTTAAGAATCTCAATACTTGCATGTGCCTTGTGCTGTCCAATAAAGGCGAGAAATTTGGCAAGGCAGATGAAGCTGCCCATCAATTCGCAGTTTCAAAGGGCTTTATCGTAAAACTTGTAGCACCGGAGAATTTCGCTTCGGTCTTTACGGAGGTGGGCCGCAAATGAATTCCATTCGAAAAAATAAGGCGTTCATGGCGATTTTGTATATCTTGGTTTTCCTCTTATTGGCGGAATGGCTCACTCCGGTCATCACTTTGACCGATACCGGCCATAAACCGCTGTTTCTGATTTTTATCGCCATCAGCTTGCTCATGGCATTCTTGCACGTGCACTGGACCATAGCCGCTGGCGTTAAAATGGTCTACATCATGTGGTTTCTGATCTATGTCTATACTGAGGCGACTATTTTCTCGTTTGAAGCTCTCGGTTTTATCCTGGATGATATGCAAATAAATTTAGCGGCGTTATTTGCCCAGGACTGGGCACAAACCACCGATATATTCAGGACGGTATTATTCTTCAGTTTATTATGGATGGCGGTTTACCTGATCCATTATTGGGTCAGTTTCCGTTTAAGCATCTTCCTGTTTTATATTCTAACGGTTATTTTTATTGCGGTACTTGATACATTCAGCCCTTATAACGGCGATACTGCAATCATACGCATCATGGTCGTTGGCCTGATGCTTGCAGGCTTGCTTCATTTGGCGAGATGGCTTGAGGGCCACCGGATCAATGAAACAATCGAGCGCCTCGCGGGTTTCATCATCCCATTATTTGTCATGGTGGCGGTTTCTACGGCACTTGCCCTTTATTTGCCTAAAGCCGGCCCGCTATGGCCGGACCCAGTGCCGTATATCACTTCTTTTTCTGGAGAAGGCGGACCTGGACCGGCTGCAGTTGGACGCATCGGCTACGGAGTAGATGATTCTGAACTGGGGGGATCGTTTCTTGGTGACGACACCCCGGCTTTTCGTGCCGAAGTGGAAGATGGGCAATACTGGAAAGTAGAAACGAAAGATACTTACACTACCAAAGGCTGGGAATTGAGTGAGCCTGTGAGCGAACCGGTTCTCTACAGTAATGGTGATTTAATAGAAACAGAATTTGAACCCGGAACGGAGGATGAGTCGCAGAACGCGGTACTGGAAATGGAACAGGATTTTCCGTTTGTCCTTTATCCATATGGAATAGAATCCATCCAGATGAATGGCGAGATCCGCTACAGTTATTCAGCGGTTGACCAAAAAATTGAGCCGTTATTGAGCGGTGCGCCTTTCGAGCCTGATGACGTTGAGCTTCAATTCAATGAACCGTCTTACAGTCTGACCGGCCTCCGGGAATCGACCGTCGATAAATTGGCCGAACTGCCGCCTGAATTTGACCGCTACAAACAGCTGCCCGAAGAATTGCCGCAGCGAGTCAGGGATCTGGCCCAGGAAATTACGATGAATTCGGAAACTGTCTACGATAAAGCCCGCGCTGTCGAAGACTATTTTGAAAGAAATGACTTCGAATACAGTCTGACGAATATACCGGTGCCTGAAGAAGATCAGGATTACGTGGATCAATTTTTATTCGAAACCAAACGTGGCTATTGTGATAACTTTTCCACTTCCATGGTCGTATTGCTGCGGAGTTTGGATATACCTGCCCGTTGGGTGAAAGGCTTCAACGAGGGTGTGCAGGTAGACAGCAATGGTGAAACTGAAGTTTACGAAGTCACAAATAATAATGCCCATTCCTGGGTGGAAGCATATATGCCCGGAGTAGGCTGGATGCTGTTTGAGCCGACAATCGGCTTCACCGGATCTTCACAGATTGATTTTGACTTGGATATCGAAACATCAGATCCAGAAGAACAGGAACTGCCTGAGCGTCCGCAGCAACCGGAGCTTGAGGAAGAAGATGAAGAGGCGGCTGCATCTGCCGGGTCGGATGGTCCGAGTCTGTGGGACCGGTTCGGCGAATATGCGGCAGATAATAAAGGCTCTATTTTCCTGGGAATGGCCGCATTTGTTTTGCTGTCAATTGTCTTGTTTTTGAAGCGCCAAAGGTGGCTGCCAAAAATATTGGTGCCGTATTACCGAAGAAGAAATGGCAAGCAGACTTTTGAGAAGGCCTATCTCCGATTGCTGAAGCAACTGGATCTCTACGGGATCAAAAGGGAAGATGGACAGACGTTGATGTCTTATGCCAGATATATCGATTCTTTCTTTGGCACTAAGGAAATGACCCGCCTGACGGCTTCCTATGAACAATCTGTCTACGGAGGCCGCCCCGAAACTGTGGAATGGCGCGAATTGAAGGAAAGTTGGGAAAACTTAATCAATCGCACAACCAGTTGATTTTGGGCGGGCTAACTTGTACAATTGAGAAAATTATAAAGTACAGGTGCCCTCATATATGTCCGGTGATATGGATCGGATGTCTCTACCAAGTCCCCGGAAACGACTTGACTATGAAGGCGGATGCCGCATGCAATTTTTTGCATGGGGCTTCGCCTTTTTGATGTAGAGCAAAAGAACGCGAGGAGCTTTTTCGCGTTCTTTTATTATTTGTGCCGCCTGAAATCGATCAGAAGAGGTGAAGGTTTTGCCAGTCAGTCCAATGTTAAAAGAACAAAGTAAAATCGTCGTATTAGATTTCGGCAGTCAGTATAATCAGTTGATCACACGCCGAATTCGTGAGCTTGGCGTCTATAGTGAACTGCATCCACACACAGTCACAGCTGAAGAAATCAAGGAAATGAACGCTACCGGCATCATTTTTTCAGGTGGTCCGAATTCTGTATATGATAAAAATGCTTTTTCCATAGACGATGCGATTTTTGAAATGGGTCTTCCGATTCTGGGGATCTGCTACGGCATGCAGCTGATGGCTTTGCACTTGAAAGGCGACGTGAAAAAAGCGCAGAACCGTGAATACGGCAAAGCTGAATTGAAATTGGTGAAGGAAAGCAAATTGTTTTCCGGCCTGCCTGAAGAACAAATTGTCTGGATGAGCCACGGCGACCTGGTTACCGAAGCACCTCCAGGTTTCGATGTCATCGGTACGAGTGCTGGCTGTCCAATTGCCTCCATGGCAGATGAGTCACGTGGATTCTACGGTGTCCAATTCCATCCGGAAGTCCGCCATTCAATCTATGGCAATGAATTGCTTCGTCAATTCGTTTTCGAAATCTGCGGTATGAACGCGGATTGGTCGATGGAAAATTACATCGAACTTGAAATCGAAAAGATCCGCGAAGAAGTCGGAGATAAAAAAGTTCTGTGTGCCTTGAGCGGCGGAGTGGATTCTTCGGTTGTTGCAGTACTGATTCACCGGGCAATCGGGGATCAGCTGACTTGCATGTTCGTCGACCACGGACTGCTTCGTAAAGGCGAAGCGGAAAGCGTCATGAAAACTTTCGCTGACGGTTTTAACATGAACGTCATCAAAATCGATGCGCGCGACCGCTTCATGAACAAACTTGCAGGCGTGACGGATCCGGAACAAAAACGTAAAATCATCGGCAATGAATTCATCTATGTATTTGATGATGAAGCTTCCAAATTGGAAGGCATGGATTTCCTGGCTCAAGGAACTTTGTATACGGATATTATCGAGAGCGGCACGACAACTGCCCAGACGATCAAATCCCACCACAATGTCGGCGGACTGCCGGAAGATATGCAGTTCAAATTGATCGAACCGCTGAATACTTTATTTAAAGATGAAGTGCGTGTCCTTGGCACAGAACTGGGTATGCCTGATGAAATCGTCTGGCGTCAGCCGTTCCCGGGACCAGGTCTGGGCATCCGGATTATGGGAGCAGTCACTGAAGAAAAACTTGAAATCGTCCGCGAATCTGATTGGATTCTGCGCGATGAAATCAGCAAAGCTGGTTTGGACCGCGATATATGGCAATACTTTACCGTTCTTCCTGACATCCGCAGCGTTGGAGTCATGGGCGATGCGCGCACATACGATTACGCAATCGGTATTCGTGCGGTAACATCGATAGACGGCATGACTTCTGACTGGGCCCGGATTCCTTGGGATGTCCTCGAGAAAATCAGTGTCAGATTGGTCAACGAAGTGGATCACATCAACCGTGTGCTTTATGACATCACGAGCAAGCCACCAGCAACCATTGAATGGGAATAAAAAGTAAATCACGAACTAAAAGTTATAAATATTAAATAATGTTCGTGATTAGCCTTGTTCAAAGGTATAATATGTGTTATTCTACAATAGAAATTAAATAACGCTGTCGTATAATGTCGGGGATATGGCCCGAAAGTTTCTACCGAGTTACCGTAAATGACTCGACTACGATTTAAGTCACGGTCCCATCTTTTTAAAGGGAGTCGGACTTTTTCTGAAATAATTATTTCGGAAATTAAAATCGAAGGGCGCATACGGCATTTTGCTGTATGCGTCCTTTTGTTTTAACTGCATTTTGCGGCAGCACGCGGAGGAAATAGAAAAAATGAAGAAATATTTTCAGTTTGAAGAGCTTGGCACAAATTACCGCCGGGAATTTATTGGCGGGTTAACAACCTTCTTGGCAATGGCTTATATCCTCGTAGTCAACCCATTGACATTGACTTTGGCTTCAGTGCCTGACCTGCCCGATTCGATGCGCATGGATTACGGAGCTGTCTTCATGGCTACGGCTTTGGCTGCTGCAATTGGTTCGATATTGATGGGAGTGTTGGCGAAATACCCTATAGCTCTAGCGCCAGGAATGGGATTGAATGCATTCTTCGCGTATACGGTTATTTTGACTTACGGGATTCCTTGGCAGACTGCCTTAACTGGCGTGCTTTTTTCAGGTGTCATTTTTGTCCTTTTAACATTAACGGGTGTTCGTGAAACGATCATTAATGCAATTCCTGCAGAATTGAAGTATGCAGTGGGTGCTGGGATCGGCCTTTACATCACTTTTATCGGGCTTCAAAATGCTGAGATCATCGTTGGCAATCCGGATACAATGGTAGGAATCGGCGATTTGACGAATCCTTCCACACTGCTTGCCATTTTCGGTTTATTTGTAACTGTCATTTTCATGGTCCGTGGATTTAAAGGCGGCATCTTCTTCGGAATCTTGATTGCTGCCGTGGTTGGAATGATTTTCGGAGTCGTCAATTTGCCGAGTGCTGTTATTGATTTGAACGTTCCGAGTATGGGTTCGACATTCGGTGTAGCTCTTGAACCGATTTTCAATGATTTCGGATCTCTGATGAATATTGAGTTTCTGGTCGTGGTATTAACTTTCCTGTTTGTCGATTTCTTTGATACAGCCGGAACTTTAGTTGCTGTTGCAAATCAGGCAGGTTTGATGAAAGACAATAAATTACCGAGAGCAGGCAAAGCTCTTCTGGCTGATTCTATTGCGACTGTTGGTGGCGCGATTTTTGGTACGTCAACTACTACATCTTATATCGAATCGACTTCCGGAGTTGCGGCAGGAGCCCGTTCAGGATTTGCTTCTGTTGTCACTGGCGTCCTGTTCCTGGTAGCGATCCTCTTTTATCCGCTGCTTGAAGTTATCACTAGTGCAGTCACTGCGCCGGCTTTGATAATCGTGGGTGTGCTGATGGTATCTTCATTGGGGCTGATTGACTGGAGCCGTTTCGAAATCGCTGTCCCAGCGTTCCTGACGATGATCGCTATGCCTTTGGGCTATAGTATCGCGACCGGGATTGCAATCGGATTTATTTTCTATCCGATTACAATGATAGCTGCAGGAAAAGGAAAGCAAGTCCATCCAATTATGTACGGATTGTTTGTAATATTTGTTCTGTACTTTATTTTCCTCGCTTAAGTGATGAGCTTTATGAGAGTGAAAGCCCGCCAAATTTTTGGCGGGCTTTTTCAATGGCGATATTATATATAGAAGAAAGTCAAAAATTCCAGTTTGAGAATATGAGCTAGAAATTATCGGCTAATATTTATAACTGTATAACAAGTGAGTTGGAAGTATAGTGCGCTGACCGTATATAGAAATGAGTGCTGGCGACAAAGAGCAGTTCTTAGTCAGAAGGAAGGTGCAGAATTGCAGTAATTTAAAACTCCGTCATTGCTTTGCATGTAAAGGAAATTATTCCTTTCAAAGTTGTAACTCTATTGTAATTTTATTGTGTGAAAATTCTGTTATAATTAATGCAGTGACACTCTAAAGAAACTTTAATGTTTTTGTTGACATGTTATATGTCAGCTGGTATATTAATAAAGTCGCCAATGAGCGCGGCGTTAAATTTCAAACT
>NZ_PJBO01000072.1:0-49177 GCF_002836425.1 Planomicrobium sp. MB-3u-38
AACCTTCTCAGCGGTTTTCCTTTGGAAAATAAATATAATCAAGTACAGTCCCTTCCTCGCCGAATTGCCTCAGCAAGGAAACAATCTGACCTCGGTGATAAGAAGCATGATTAATGAAAGTGAATAACATCTCTTCCCTGGTCTCCTCAAAGGAATTGCCGCGAAGATTTGTGAATCTCATGACTTCCTGCCACTGGTCTTCAGTCAATGAAGAAAAATACAATTCCATTTCTGCGTGAAGCAGCATAAAAGCCTGTTTCGCTTCAGCTGCAGTGTCCACCTGAAATTGTTCAGCTGCAGGTTTTTCAATGCCTGTCATTCTCAGCAGCCAGAGTTTTTCAACAGTGATTACATGCCTGACTGTTTCTTTGATAGAAGGAAATGAACTATCCCCTTCCCGGGTAAAAACCGCATCACCGAGGCCTTCTGTATGTGAAAGAATCTCCTGGCTGGCCCATTGATGGTAGGCAAACAGTTTATCTCTTAACATAAGGCACCTGCTTTCTGTCAATGTTTTATTCCCATAACCATCTCTTCATTTCGATCCACCATTTTTTATAGGCGGCCTTGCCCTTTCAAAAATCTTTCTCCAAAATGGCGTAGTGATAATGGTCTTCCCACACTCCATTGATATGAAGAAATTCCTTCAATAATCCCTCATTCTCAAATCCTGCTTTTTCAAGCACACGAACGGAACCTGTATTTCGGGGAGACACATACGCCTCTATCCGGTGCAGCTGGATTTTTTCAAAGCCGAAAGCCACAATCAGCTTTACAGCTTCTGTGGCAATCCCTCGCCCAATATATGATTCATCGACTGAATAACCGACCAATGCACTGAGAAACGGCAATCGCTTAATGCTGTACATGGAAATATGGCCAATCAGTTTATCGCTTCCATTTTCAAACACTCCGAAACTGTACTCGCGATTTTCCCTGGCCTGATAAATGGATTCACGTATTTTTTCCCGTTGTACAGCAGCAGTGAAATAACTGTCCCGATGTTTCGGTTCGAAGATTGCCCAGTATTCCTTGTTGCGCACAAGCAATTGCACCATTTCTTCAGCGTCCTCAACTGTCAAAATACGAAGGTAGCACAACTTACCGGTCAATAGAAAATTCATATCATTCAGCAGATGACGTCAGCGAAATAAACTCTTCAGCATCTTTCACACATAGAGCAATCCCTTTTTCCCAGAAAGCTTCCTGTGTAATGTCTTCACCCAGATGCTTCATCGCCAAGTCTTCAGCAGTCATGATCACCGTATCCCGCAATAACGCCATGTACTTCTCCTCGAATCCGGCTCCTTCTTCAAGCGCTT
Source organism: Planomicrobium sp. MB-3u-38 (assembly GCF_002836425.1). Taxonomy (NCBI): domain Bacteria; kingdom Bacillati; phylum Bacillota; class Bacilli; order Caryophanales; family Caryophanaceae; genus Planomicrobium; species Planomicrobium sp. MB-3u-38. Next base: position 1,323 of record NZ_PJBO01000072.1, read on the forward strand.
TGGCATAAACACTCAACGAGAATAAATAACCGAATGTGTAAGGGAAATTATAGAATGGCACGTAAGTTATATAGAAATGAAGCTTCGATGCCCAGAAATGCGGATGCGTGGACTTTAACCCGCCGCCGAATCCTTCATGCTGTGCTTCTTCCATCAATTCATTCAGGCGGGAAGCCGGTACGACTCCTTTTTTGCGTTCTTCATAAAATCGCGTTTCAAACAGGAAGCGTGAATGGATATTCATGAAGAAAGCGACACTGCGCTGAACTTTATCTTCAAGCAGAGCGATTTTCTCATCATTGGATGATGCATTCTTCACTGCCGCATCAGCAACAATCATTTCAGCGAATGTAGAAGCTGTCTCTGCGACATTCATTGCGTAAGATCGGTTGATCTGGTGAACCGGACGCAGCGCGTACGAATGGAAAGCATGTCCCAATTCATGCGCCAAGGTTGCAACGTTCGACATCGAGCCGCTGTAAGTCATGAAAATACGCGATTCTTCAGTTAATGGAAGGCCTGTACAAAAACCACCTGGCCGTTTGTTCGGACGGTCTTCCGCTTCAATCCATCCTTTTTCGAAAGCATGGCGTGAGAATTTTTCAAGTTCCGGACCGAATTTCTTGAAATGCTCCAGAATGAATTCCGCACCTTCCTGATAGGAAAAAGTTTGTGTGCTCTCAGTTACCGGAGCGTCCACATCATACCAATCAAGCCCGTCTTTTCCGAGCAGCTCCGCCTTCTGATTAAGGTAATCGACGAACGGCTGTTTATTTTTTGAAATGGCGCTCCACATAGCATCCAAAGTCTGCTGTTTCATCCGGTTGATCTGCAGCGGTTCCTGCAACGGATTTTCCCATCCGCGTTTCTTGTATATTTCTAAACGGAATCCCGCTATGGAATTTAAGGTTTTCGCAAAGAAATCTTCTTTTTCTGTCCATGCATCTTCCAGCTTTTCGTATGATTCTTTTCTTACTTGAGGATCTGCGTGTGAACTTAAGTTGTTTGCCTGCCCGACAGACATGGTTTTTTCCTGACCATCTACGGTTATTTTGATTTTAATGTCACCCACAAGCATATCGTAGAGCTGGCTCCATCCGTGATAACCGTCCATGCTCAAAGCAGTGATCAAGTTTTCTTCCTTCTCGGATAGCAATTGCTTTGCTTCGTCCCGCCATTCATTTAAAACGAAAGAGAATTCACGAAGTTTGTCGTCATCCATCAACTCATTCCATACAGCATCATCCGTTTTCGTCAGGTCCTGCTGAATTTTCTGAAGAGCCGAGTTAAAACGCGCGCTCAGGCTGGCAGATTCACTCTGCAGCAGCGACGCTTTTTTATCTTCTGAATTTTGCGCCTGCAAACAGCCGATAAACGCGCTTGACTGGCGGAGGTGCAGCATCATTTCTTTTACAGCTTCAAGCACCTCTGCCACTTGCTGGGCATCAGCGGCTTTTTCAGGTACGGAAAAATTACGGGAAAGTTTTTCAAACTCCTCCAATTTGGGTCCTGCTTCATCCATATGTACGCGGAGCTCTTCTGACTCACTGCCTCCTGGGAACAAGACATCCAAGTCCCATACTTCCGGAAATTTCACTGTCATGGCTTTTCCTCCTGATAAACTAAATTTTCTAAAAACACTTATCAGTATACCATTGTTCTTCGGTTTACGGAATATTTGGCAAAGCCGATCGGACACGATGACATAATATTGACGATTTCCCGGAACTTTTTATTCAAATCAACGAACAGTTAATTGTTGTCAGAAACAAGGAACGGTATACTGTTAGCGAGGAGGGATCACAGATGTTCCGTTTGATATTAATGACAATCGCCTTTTTGGCCATCATTGCAATTAACGCATTAGCCAATATCCTGCCGATCAACGGTCAAACCACAGGAGAAATTTCCAACAGGCTTCCTGTTCTGTTCACCCCTGCCGGTTATGTCTTTTCGATCTGGTCAGTCATATACATATTATTAGCTATCTGGATTGCTGGATTCTGGATCCGTTATAAGAAAGAAAAAGAACTTCCTTCCCGAGCCATCAGTTTGTATTTCATCTTAAGCGCTGCGGCCAATATCACCTGGCTATTCCTATGGCATTATGAATACTTCGCCTGGTCTATAGCAGCGATGCTCCTCTACCTCGGTTCACTTATTCTGTTATATCTCCAATATGGTAATAATGAGAGAAAATTTACCGAACGGCTGCCGATTTCAGTAAATATGGGTTGGATCAGTGTTGCGACCATTACAAATATCAGTTATGTACTCACTTATTATAATTGGGGCGGTTGGGGCCTCAGCAACGAGTTATGGGCAGTCATCATGCTGACTGTTGCTACAGCTCTTGCACTGCATGTCCGTTTCCATCACTCCGATATTCCTTTCACTTTAGTGTTTGTCTGGGCATTCATCGGTATTGCAGTCAAACACGGACTGGATGAAATGCTCGTTACAACAGCTTCCTTATTCCTGAGCGGGGTGATCATTACAGGAATCCTTCTTATCAAGAAAAAGTGATGTTGCCCTATGATAAAATGTTTCCATCAAAAAAGCCTGCACTATGCAGGCTTTTTTGATGGCTGTCGAGAAATCGACACTTCTCAAATCATTTCGCTTTAGGCGGACGCGTTCCGCAAGGAGCTGCCTGACGCTTCATTTAAGTTTAGTCTGAACTGACGGATCGTCTCCTTTAGATATCAAAAGTAAAAGACATTTCTATTATAGAATGCGAATTGAGATATGGAGCAAAACAGCGAAGACTCCCAGGCGACCAAGTGAAGTGCTGAGATCCACTCGGGCGAAGTGGAACGAGCACGAGTTAGCTCAGCACAAGCAGCCAAGTGCGGCCAAAGTATTTCGGCCAGCGCTTTGCGACGAAGCTAGCGCAGCGATGCAGGAGCACGGTTTTTGGAAAGCGAAACTGTTTTGCGGAATATCGAATTTAAAATCTTTATCTTTCTCAACAAGCTGCAAAAAAAGCCTGCGCTATGCAGGCTTTTTTTTATTCTTCTAGTTTAGTCAATAAAATCGGTTCACCTTTTGTCACCAGCACTGTATGTTCAATCTGCGCGACAAGCGACTGGTCCGGGGTAATGAAAGTCCAGCCATCCCCGGATTCAATGATATGCTCAGCTTTTTGCGAGATGAAAGGCTCGACAGCGAGAACCATTCCTTCTTTAAGGATTGTCGTTTCCCAGGCATCATAATAATTCAGGATATGCTGAGGAGCTTCATGGAGTGATTTCCCAATGCCATGGCCTGTCAGGTTTTTGATGACAAACAAACCTTGCTCTTTCGCTTCCCGCTCAACCGCTTTACCGATCTGGTTTAATTTTGAACCTGCTTTGACTTTAGTCATCGCCCGTTCGAAAGCTTTTTCAGCCGCTTCACAAATCTTCTCTTTTTCAGGATGATTATCCCCTACGACAAAAGAAATCCCTGTATCCGAAAAATACCCCTCATAAGAACCGGAAACATCAATGTTGACGATATCCCCTTCCTTGATGACACGTTTCCCTGGAATACCGTGTGCCACTTCTTCATTTACACTGATGCACGTATAGCCCGGAAAATCATATTCGGATTTCGGACCGGAAACGCCGCCAAGTTCTTCGAACAATCGTCCGCCCAACTCATCAATTTCTTTGGTAGTTACGCCAGGCTTGGTTGCCGCTCTCATTTCCTCACGGATCTTCGCTACCATTTGCCCTGCTTTTTTTAACATTTCAATATCTTTTTCGTTAGTTGCAATCATCAAATACCCTTCTTTCAAGCTTTTCTATTCAAGAATTATAACATAAAAGAAAAGCGACAGGGGCCGCCGGAGTCTGAACAAAGAAAAGAAGACTATCATAAGATAGCCTTCAACTTTTCATTCTTTCACATCAATCAATCTCGGAGCTGCTATGAACAGAATGGAACAGACAACCGCTGTCAGCAGAAATGCCGGCACCATATAAGTCGCGTTGTACACAAACGAGTAAATATAAACATTACCCGTCGCAAATTCACTGAAGAACCAGATCCCCACGATTACATGGATGATATAGCGCAGAAATGCGCCGATCAAAGCTCCTGCTACAATCGAGGAAACCGCTTTGCCACGAGAACCATTCCGCAAATTTTTAAGATAAGCGGATCTCATTATTCCTGCCACCCCAACGCTCGCGAAAGCGACCAAGTAATCGAGTGTCACTTGTGTAAAAGCGAATCCGAATGATAAAGGCACAATATAGACACGCCCCGTAACAAGCTGCAGCAAGCCAACTGTAAGGCCGGTCAGAATACCGGCACCCATCCCGCGGCGGAACGCCATCAGGATAATCGGGATCATCACCAGACTGACCGATCCCCCCTGCGGCATACTGAACGCGATAAAATCCAATACAAAGCCAAGGGCTCCGAAAATCGCGATTTCGAGCATCAATAATAATTTTTTATTTCTCATGATATCCTCCCTAATGTTTGCACATCACCAGAAGGGCCGCCAATAAAAACCATACGAAAAGCGGCGCCAGGATAGACCCTGACGCCGCATAAGGGCAGGTTTCCATCCACATCCCTGCGCAAGTATTAACTTACAGGTTCAAAGGGTAAGAACGGTTCCGTTCACTCTCAGCAAAAGCTCCCCTTGTGGTGTATACAGTTATTTTCTTAACATCTGTATTGTAACGGACATAAAGATGGTATGCAAGTTCGTTTCAACTGGAGCCATTAGGGTATTGAGAAAGTAAATGTTTCAGAAAGGATGGTGGAGGCAGCTGAAATTGCTGCTGCACGCGTATGATCGAATTATTGAAAGAGCTGATAAAAATTAAAAGTGATACCAAAGAAGGCGCCAATGACGCTCTTCTTTTTTGCGCCCGCTGGCTCGAAGAATATGGTGAAGCGGTTGAAGTCCACGACAACAAAGGTTTTTTGATGCTGACTGCCCAAAAAGGCCAGGGATCAGAAAAATTGGTCTGGAATGGACATGTCGATGTGGTTCCTGGGCATGATGAACAATTTACGCCGATGGAAGAACTCGGCCGCTTGTATGGCCGCGGTTCAGCGGATATGAAAGCTGGCGTAGCCGCCATGATGCAGGCGTTCATCGAACTTGACCCTGAAAAATTAAAGCGTGAAGTCCATCTCCATATCGTCACCGATGAAGAAATCGGCGGCCATAACACTTCTGAATGGCTCGTGTCACAAGGCCACAGCGGTGACTTTATCATTTGCGGTGAACCTACAGGGTTGAAAGTCGGACTGCAGTCAAAAGGCATCCTGCATATGGACATGGTGTTCAAAGGCAAGCCGGCTCACGGCAGCCGCCCTTGGGAAGGCATTAATGCCATCGAGCAGGCGATGAAATATCATATGGCGATGGCTGAACTTCCTTTCCGTAAAGAATCTACTGAATATTACGAGCAGCCTTCCGTCAACTTGGCCATCATCAATGCCGGCAAGCGCTATAATATGGTTCCGGAACTTTGTGAAATGTCCTATGATATCCGTTTCATGCCGGGACAGGATCCCAAAGAGATTACGCGTCAGATGGTTGAACTCGGTGAAACACTGGGAATCGATTTTGATTATAAATCAAGTTCTTCCACGACACCGGCGCTGACAACGACAGCCGATAATCCATATATACAGACCTTGCAGGAAAGCATCCGGAGCAATACCGGAAATGACCCTGTGCTGTTCGGCCAGCATGGTGCTGCAGATACCCGCTATTACGCCGCTGTCAATGGAGGCGAAGGGGCGATCGAGTTTGGCCCGAGTGGCGATGACTGGCACGGCAATGCTGAATATGTGGAAATTTCAAGTGTCCATGAGTATAAAGACATTCTGGTGACTCATGCCTTAAGTTAAGTGCCATGTTTAAGGCAGTCCGAAAAAGGGCATTTAAATAGTATCTTTAAAACGAATGGAGCGATAAATATGGCAGTAGGTAGATTATTAAGAACAGCGATCAAATATGGTCCTATAGCATATCCGGTTATCCGTAAATTCATGAATAAAAAGAAAGCCAAAGGCAACGCTCAAACAAACACCAGCCAGTATAAAACAAAACAGACAAAAAGATAAGCAAAAATCCCGCTTCCTAATTTCAGGTAGCGGGATTTTTTAGTTCTATACTATTGGAAGGATTGTTCTTATAGCCAAATAATCTGAGTGAAGACTTGGAAACAATTGTGCAGACTGATCATCCGCCGTCAGTTCGGCTTCATCTTCTGCAGCCGGTTGAGGATTTTCATCCGCTTGTTCTTCCTGCCCTTGCAGGATTTCTTCAAAACTTACAGGGTTCGGTTGAGGCAGCTCTCTGTTTTCGATCGTCCAGCCACTTCGGTATTCTGCCAAAAATTCATTGGCCATGGCCTGATAGCCTTCTAAATTCGGATGGACATCCCCTGGATTCGGCACTTTCGATGTCGCATTTTCACCGAATGCATCGTCCACTGACACAAAAATCGCATCCGCTTTTTCAGCTTCATTTTCGAGTATCCTGTTTAAGATCTCCAATTGTTCAGCTATGCCTTTTTTCTGCGACTCACGGGCATGCGGGTAGGCAAAATAATATCCCATGACATATACATCCGCGTTTGGCGCAGCTTCATTTAGCCGATTCAATATATCGGCAATATTTTTTCTGGCTTTATTCAGGGCGAAGTCCGATTGGATGCGCTGGAACTGAAGGGAACCGTCAGCAGGATTCGCCTGGACCAGCCGCAGCAGATCATTGGCTCCTGCTGACAATGTAATGATATTTGCCGATGCCAGAAGTTTCTTCGTCTCTTCTTCCTCTACACGCTCCAGAACATCTGCTGTCGTGAATCCGGGAAAAGCGAGATCTTTCGAAAACAATGCGACCGGCTGGTTCCGGCCCAGCTCCTGTGCAATCAAATCAGCATAGCCAGCATCAATCTGGCTGTCAGGTGTCTGCCCGGCAGCGAGCGAATCACCCAGCGCAATATAGGCAGCCGGAATTTTCACTTCAGCTGCCGCTGTATTCACCATACTGATTGCAAAGGTCCCAGCCAGCAGTAATGCTGCAGTCTTTTTCATTATTATCACCTCTTAGAATGCCCAGTTGCCTTTTCGGAAAACCGGAATCTTCGATCCATCTGCAGTGACGCCATCGATATCCATTTCAGCACTGCCGATCATAAAGTCTTCATGGACAATGGACGTATTCAATCCCAGCTCTTCCAATTGCTCACGCTCAAGATCGCGTGCGCCCTCGTAGCATGTCGGATAGGAATCGCCGATTGCCAAGTGGTTTGAGGCATTTTCATCAAATAAAGTATTGAAGAATAACAGGCCTGAATCTGAAATTGGCGACTGGTGCGGCACCAATGCCACTTCGCCGAGATAAGCTGCGCCTTCATCAGAACTGATCATTTCATTTAACAGCTCTTCACCTGTTTCAGCTTCAGCTTTAACGATTTTGCCATTTTCGAAGGTCAGTGTGAATCCATCGATGATGTTGCCTTGATAAACAAATGGCTTTGTATTACGGACAAAACCGTTAACTCCATTTTTTAATGGTACAGTATAAACTTCCTCTGTCGGCATATTCGCGATGAACGGATTGCCTTGCGGCGTTTTTGAAGCGCCAGACATCCAGATATGCTTGTCTGGCAACTCGATTGTAAGATCAGTGCCAGGAGCGGAGTACTGCAGTTTTACAAAACGATGATCATTTAATTGGGCAGCGCGTTTCTCAAGAAAATCGATATGTTCCTTCCACAATGCAACAGCGTCTCCGCCCCCGATTCGCACGGTTTTGAATATTGCTTCCCAAAGAGCTTCAATCTGCTGATCCGGTTCAAGCTCCGGAAAGACTTTGGCAGCCCATTTTTCTGACGGGATTGCCACAATCGACCAGGCGACTTTATCGGAACCGACTGCCTGGCGGTATCTGGCCAATGCCTTGCCTGCTGCTTTTTGTGAGTTCGATAAACGTTTGGCTGGAATACCGGTCAATAAATCCGGATCTTCCGCATCGATCCACAAGAATGAACCGCCTTTTTCAATAATTTCGTCCCGCTGCAAGACCGACCATTCCGGATATTCCGTAAATGCCTCATCAGGCGCATGTTCATAATGGGTGCGTGTCTGTACTGGATCGGAATAATTTACGTGTACGTTTTTTGCCCCAGCCTCATAGGCTTTCTTTACAACCAGACGTGTGAAATCGATTGTGTCTGTCGTGGTGTTGATAAGAACGTGCTGATCCTTTTGGACATTAAGTCCAACGTATACGGTCAGCTCCGCATACTGCTCCATTTTATTCTGAAAATCCATTATTTTTTCCCCTTTGTGTTCACAGTCTTGCTTGACCCTTCAATCAATTCTCCGCCATGCATGATTTTCTGAACAGGCTTCGATGGCAAGTCCTTCGTGAATTTTTTATAGTGTCTTTCATCCTGATAAGCTAATAGCGTCAATACTTCACCGTCTTTTCCGGCTCTACCTGTCCGTCCTGACCGATGAAGATACTGATCGATTGTTTTGGGCACATCCACATGGATAACATGTGTCACAGAATCGATATCGAGTCCGCGTGCGGCGACCTCTGTCGCGATAAGAACCGAAACTTCCCCTTTGCGGAATGCGTCCAGTGCCCCTTTTCGTTCTTCTTTATTCATTTCAGAGTGCAAGGTCACTATTTTAGTGTCACGGAATTTCAATTTATTTTCCTTCATCAGCAGCTGATCGAGATTATTGACGAATGCCAGCGCTTTGACATTGTCGATGTGCGAAATACGGCGCAATAGATCCGTCTTATCGCGTTCGTCCACTTTGATGAATGAATGCGTCACTTTGCCCTGCATCGGCATATCCGCAGCTGTGACTTGAAGGCGTGTAGGGTGTTGCATCAGACGGTCGGCGACCAGCTCCACTTCTTCGGTTATTGTTGCGGATACCAGAACGAGCTGTCTTTCAGTCTGTGTTTTTTCAATCAGCGCTTTCATCACATTACGATGCTCGCGCGCCATCAATTGATCCCCTTCATCCAGGACCAGAATACGGATTTCATGCATTTTCAGCTTCTTGCTTTTGACAAGCTCATTCAAGCGGCCCGGTGTACCCACCACAATAGTCGGTTTCTTCTTCAATTTTTCCAGCTGGCGCTGCATATTGGCTCCGCCGATCAATTGGGCAACGGTGACATCTGTGCCTTCTGTCCACTCTCTCAGCACATTGACGATCTGCATCGACAACTCTTGGGAAGGGGCGATGATCATGGCCTGTGTCGCTGCTTTTTTGGGATTGACCCGTTCTAAAATCGGCAGTACGTACGCCAATGTTTTACCTGACCCTGTCGGTGATTGCGCCAGGATATCATTGCCGGCCAGCATCTCTGGAATCATCTGCTCCTGGATCGGCATAATTGATTCAAAACCTGTTTTTTTCCATTTTTCCTGCCACACTGGCTTTAATTCTTCTATAAATGTCATTTTAATTCCACCTTCTCTTCAATGCTTACAGTGTACCATATTTGGCGGTCTAACGCCTTTTTTTGATGAATCCGGCTTGCTTGATTCCTGTAAAATAAACAAAACCGCTCCAATTGTCGGAGCGGTTTGAAAATCAGGATTCTGTTGCTTCCTGGCGGGTATAGACAATGTCCTTTTCCTGTTCGGTTACGGGACGCTGCGGCTTTTTGATAAACAGCGCCAAAAGCAATGCAGTTAATGCGATGAAAGTAGAAACAAAAAATGAAAAATTGATCCCTTCCAGCATCGCCATGTTCACAATACTTTCCGGTGCTGTTCCATTCGCCATCAAATCGGCTGCGGCTGACTCGGTGCGCGTATTCATCAACGTGATCAGGAATGCGGAGCCGATTGCCCCTGAAACCTGCTGCAGTGTATTATTGATGGCCGTCCCGTGTGGATATGCTTTCATCGGCAACGTATTCAAGCCATTGGTCATGACCGGCATCATGACCAATGAAATACCGAGCATCCGGATGGAATAGATGATCATGATCTGCCAATAGCTTGTATCCAATGATAACTGGCTGAACAGATATGTTGTGATGACGACAAGTGATAACCCCGGGATTGCCAAGACTTTAGCGCCCCATTTATCAAACAGTCGGCCGGTGATCGGAGACATCATTCCCATGATCAAGGCACCCGGCAGCATCAATAATCCTGAGTTGATCGGTGAAATCCCTTTGATGGTCTGAATATAAATCGGCATCAGGATCATCGCAGAGAACATCGACATCGACAAGACAATTGAAATGACTGACGACAATGCGAACATCGGATATTTATAGATGCGGATCTCGAGCAGCGGCTCTTCCAATTTCAACTGGCGCAGCGCGAAGAGCACCAACGATGCCAGACCGACGGCAATTGTCAGGTAGACGACAGGGTCGGACCAGCCCATTGTGCCAGCCGAACTGAAGCCGTACAAAATGCCGCCAAAACCTAAGCTTGATAAAACCAGTGAAAATTTATCGAGCGAAATTTCCCGGTTCTGGAAGGTTAAGTTCTTTAATTTGAAAATCCCCAGCAGTAATGGAATCAACGCAACCGGCAATACGATGAAAAAAAGCACCCGCCAGTCATAATTTTGAACGATATACCCTGATAAGGTCGGACCGATTGCTGGTGCGACAACCATGACCAGCCCGAAGTATCCCATTGCTGTCCCACGTTTTTCAACAGGAAATGCCGCAAGCATAACGTTCATCAAAAGCGGCATCATCAATGCAGCACCGGAAGCCTGCAAAAGGCGTCCGGCCAAAAGGAAAGCAAAAGTCGGTGCCAGCGCAGCGATCAATGTCCCCAGTGAGAACAACGACATTGCAACGATAAAGATCGAGCGATTTGAAAAGCGCTGGATAAAATAGGCGCTGGCCGGTATCAATATCCCGTTGACCAGCATATATCCAGTGACCAGCCACTGGGCGGTAGCTGCTTTTATGCCAAAATCCGCCATGATTTCAGGCAATGCGATATTCAATAATGTCTGGTTGAAAATCGCTACAAATGCCCCTGTAAATAATATTGCGATTATGCCGTAAGGCGGTTTTTTCTGTTCGGTCATTTTCTTTCTTCCTCCATATATTTCATGCTGAATTTATTTTCCTCAATCTCCATTTCATTATTCTATACCTGCAGTATATATTTATCAATAAAAATATACCGACTGTTTATTTTAATTGCTTAATCAGCCAGGTACAGGTATTCTGAACATAGACTATGAGTATAAAGGTGAGTAAAATGAATCGAAAAAAACAAAATATACTGGACGCCGCATACTCCCTTTTCATCCAAAAGGGCTATAATTCCACTTCCATTCAGGATATTCTTGATGAAGCCGGCATATCCAAGGGAACATTTTATAATTATTTCACTTCCAAAACGGAATGTCTGATTGCCATCATGGAATCTGTCGCCAATGAAATAAGGCAGAAACGGATGGAAGCCGCTGCCGGAAAGCCGGTGGATGATCCGGAAGTATTGGCGGAGCAGCTGTGTGTGAGAATTCAAATGAACCGCGAGAAAAATCTTTTTTCATTATATGAAAGTATTTTCTATTCCCAGGACAAAGAGCTGAAAGATTTCGCTAAGAACACTTACCGGAAAGAACTGGATTGGATCACCTCGCGCATTATTGATATCCATGGCGTTAAAGCCTCTCCTTATGCGTTGGATAATGCCGCCGCTGTACACGGGTCGATCCAGCAGCTCGTCAATATCTGGCAATTGACTACGGATGAGGATCTTCCAACGAAGAAGTTAGCCGCCTTCGTCATCAACCGATTGCAAATCACCATCTCGGATCAAATAAAATCCGGGGAACGATTTATATCGGCGCCAACCGTATATACGGAAAAAACATCGGATAACCTTTCAATTGAAGAACTGGCACAGCAGCTCGAAACCTGCAGCCAAGCTTTTGAGGAAGAACATGGTTCACGTCAACTGGTCCTGTTCCTTGCGGAAGAATTGAGGGAGCAAGCGCCACGCAAAGCATTAGTGGAAAGCGTTTTGGGCACACTCGCCAAACAGCCGGAACATGAGTCGGATCTCATGATTTTACTTGAACAGGTTTGGAAAAAACTTGCCAAGCTGTAAATAGCCATAGAAAAAGGACAGCCCTTAAATCGGGCCGTCCTTTTTTTATGGTTTTCTTCTGCCTTTTGAAGCTTGTTCAAATGCAAAAGCATATTCGATTAATCGGGGTTCGCTGAAAGCGATACCGTAAAAGGTCAGGCCGAATGGTTCACTGGTACCGGTAAAGCCATAAGGCACTGTAATAGACGGGAAACCTGCAGCCGCTCCAACATTACAGCCGAAATCTTGTGGAAGGATGATGGCATCAGCTCCGATTTCCTTCAAAGTTGCATCGATGCCTTGTTCTGCAGCGAGGAAGCGGTTCCGCTCGAGGGCTTCCACGTATTCCATTTCCTTCAGCATCCCTGTCAGATTATTTGCCTGCTCCAGAAGATTCTGTCCGAACTTCAGCATTTTATCCGAGTGTTCACTATTGAATTCTATCACATCATCCATCGTTCTGATCGGATTCATCGGATCAGTTTTTGCCAGATAGGCATTCAGGTCCGCTTTGAATTCATGCAGCAGGACCGCAAAGCCAAGGTCTTCCTGATTGGAACCAAGGTCCACGTCGTCGATGATTTCGGCACCGCATTCTTTCAGTTTCTTCTTCGCCTGCTCAAACAGCTCCAGCTGTTCATCGGTTATCTCCTTGAATAATTCAGGTGTGACTGCCAGCTTTACACCTTTCAAGCCGTCTTTTTTCAAATGGACATTCCATTCATATGTCTCAAAGTCAGCTGACATACGGGTGATGGGATCTTCGGGATCGTAGCCGATCAGAACTGAAAAAGCATTGACGGCATCTTCAACTGTCCGGCCTAATGTGCCCGCCGTGTCCTGAGTATGTGACAAAGGAATAATGCCCCGCCGGCTGATCATTCCTACAGTCGGCTTTAATCCGACGATGCTGTTCTGGGCAGCAGGATTTATAATGGAGCCGGAAGTTTCCGTCCCGACTCCTATTGCTGCAAGGTTCGCAGCCACTGCAGCGGCAGAACCGGAACTCGAGCCGCCGACATCAAAAGCGCCGTAAGGATTATTCACCTGGCCCCCCCGGGAGCTGTAGCCATTTGTCATTTTGTCCGACATGAAGTTTGCCCACTCAGTCATGTTTGTCTTGCCGATAATCACTGCGCCTGCTTTACGCAGTTTTTCAATCAGAAATGCATCTTTCTTGGCATAATGGTTTTCAAGCGCCAGGGAACCGGCACTGGTATGCATCTTATCAGCGGTATCCATATTGTCCTTCACAACAATCGGAATCCCATGCATAGGACCGCGCGCACCTTTCCGTTGGCGTTCAAAATCCAGTGCTTGTGCGATTTGCAAAGCATCCGGATTGATTTCAAGAATCGCGTGAATGTTTTTATCTCGCAATGAGATATTCTCCTTATACATCAAAACCAAATCTTCAGAAGTTATATTCCCCGCCTGCATTTCTTCCTGCATTTGGGCTATTGTCATTTCGTCCAGATGCTTGGCGCGGTAAACTTCCAGCTTTTTCTGATGCATGGCATTCCCTCCCATAAGCATTTTATCCATTATAAGAATTTTACTCATGAAAATAAAAAAGCCGCAGCTTACGAGCTAAGGCTTTTCTGCGTATATTCTTTCATCAATTCATATAAACTCAACTCATATAATTGCCGTCCATTGATTTTAAAAACATTTTGCGCCACCAGTTCCTCGATGACGTTCGAGCGTTTATCTTCGAATTTAGATTCGGGTATCTGTTCCATGATGTTCGTTCTCTCCTTGTGAAGTATTCCTTTGTCTTTACCCATTTGAGACCATTCATGAAACGTTTCTGTGAAATAAAAAAAGAAAAACCGGATGCGTATTGCATCCGGTTAATTTATTGAGAAACAAAAAATTGAGAAATCGATATTGCGCAAAACAGCTTCGCTTTCCTGGGGACTCGCAAAAACCCGTGCTCCTGCATCGCTACGCTAGCTTCGTCGCAAAGAGCCGGCCTTGCAAACTACGGCCAACTCTTAGCTAACTCGGACTCGGTTCCCTTCGTCCGAGTGGATCTCAGCACTTCGCTCGAAACAGAGTTGGAAAGCCAACTCCGTTTCTACTCCCCTGGGAGTCTTCGCTGTTTTGCTCCATATCTCTAATTGTTTTCTATAAAGAGAGACAGTTAAATACAATATTTTTATAGAAAGTAAACTCTTTAATTCTCCCTGGTACTAGAATGAAGCGGCAGGCGTCCGACTACTGCGAAATGATTGAAGAGCATTTGTTCTCAACAGTCTAATCGGACGTCATGCCTATTTTGTTATTTTTCAAGCTGCAGCCACGCGACTGCCTCACAATGTGTCGATTGAGGGAACATGTCCACAGGCTGCACTTCCTGCGTACGATAGCCGCCGTCTTCAAGTATGCGCAGATCTCTGGCGAGTGTCGCCGGATTGCAGGAAACGTAGACAACGCGTTCCGGCCGCTGCTTCAAGATAGTGTGCAGCAATTGTTCATCGCAGCCTTTTCTTGGCGGATCGACAACGAGGACATCCGCTTTTCTGCCTTCTTTAAACCAGCGCGGAATCACCTGCTCTGCGGGACCAGCCTCGAATAATGTATTATTGAGTCCGTTCAGTTCCGCATTGCGTTTCGCGTCTTCGATGGCAGGTGGAACGATCTCCACACCCATCACAAATTTCGCACGCTGTGCAAGGAACAGGGAAATTGTACCGATGCCGCAATAAGCGTCGATGACGGTTTCATTGCCGGTCAGGTTGGCATATTCGAGCGCTTGACCGTACAGCACTTCTGTCTGCTCCGGATTGATCTGGTAGAAAGAACGCGCTGAAATTTCAAAGCGCACATCACCGATCCGGTCTTCGATGACATCTTTGCCCCAAAGTGTAATCGTCTCATCGCCAAATATGACATTGGTCTTTTGAGGATTGATGTTCTGGACAATCGACACCGTTTCAGGGACAAGTGACTGGATCAGTTCGATGGCCTGTGCCGCCTGCGGAAATTTCTTTTTCTTGGTAACCAGCACGACCATAATTTCACCGGTGGCACGAGCTTTCCGGACGACGACATGGCGGAGCTGTCCGCGGTGCGTCTCTTCTTCGTATGGTTCGATGCCCATTTCTGTCAGCTTCTGTTTGATGCCGGCCATGATGCTGTCCGCTTCCGGCGTCTGGATGAGACAAATATCGGTATCCGCGATCCGATGTGAGCGCGGCTGGTAGAACCCGGCGACCACACGCCCATCTTCCATGCCGAAAGGAATCTGTGATTTATTGCGGTAGCGCCATGGATTTTCCATGCCTTTAACAGCGTGGACCGGAACATCCGGCAACTTCCCGATGCGTGTGATGGCATCGCGCACAAGCTTGCGCTTGAATGTCATCTGTCCTTCATATGACAGGTGCTGGATCTGGCAGCCGCCGCATGTATCAAAGACCGGACAAGGGGCCTCCACCCGGAACGGTGAAGCATTTTCAATTTCGAGCAATTTTGCAAAACCATAGGATTTCAATGTCTTCAAGACATGGATGTGGACATCTTCTCCCGGCAGCGCGCCGTGGATGAATAGAGGATATCCGTCTACTTTTGCGACTCCTGCTCCGTCGTGGGTCAAGTCTTCCACATGGACCAGCAGCCGGTCGTTTTTGTTTACAGGTTTCAATTCGTTCACTCCATTTCACATTGGTTTATTGTACTATAGAAAAGCTCAGGCGACCATCTGGACGGCAGGTTTCGGGCAATAAAAATACGCGCCCGGCAAAGCCTGGGCGCGTCAGTCAGTCATGGTCTTTCGATATCGGCCCGTCTTTCAGCGCGAACCAGAAACCGAAGATCAATGAAGCGAGCAATACGAGAAATGGTGCATAGAATATCAAGAAATCCTGCATGGAAACTTCCCCCTTTTATGCATGGTAATCCGATTTGCCTTTGACATAGTCTTTATCGAACAAGAATAGCCGGAACAAAAGATACAGTGACGGAAGCAGTAAACCGAGACCTGCAATGAATGCGACGATCAAGGCAATCGCCATTGCTTCGTTTGTAAAACTGTCGTAGATGGTCAAATATGGATACAGCAGATATGGATAATGGGAAACGCCATATGCGAAAAATGCGGTAAAGAACTGACCGACCAGCAGAATGAACGCCAGGCCGTAATTTTTCTTTTTCCAAATCAGATAAACGGTGCCGATGAACAACAGGAACGAAATTGCGAAGACCCACCACAGATCCAGGATGCGGCTGTAATGTTCAGGATTATGGCCGCGCAATTCGAATATGATCCCTGTTGCCGTAACGATGGCAGGTCCCGCCCACACAAGCGCGTATTTGCGCATCAGATCGGTCGCCTTGGCGTCTCCCGCTTTATTGGCATACCAGGTCAGGAATACAGCAGAGATATAAAGTACAGCAGTGATGCTCAGTACAACGATGCTCCACATCAACGGACTTGTAAACAGCGCCCAGTAATCGAGATAGGGCTGATCACCGTTCATCTTGATGAAACCGCCTTCCGACATGGCGAGTACCGGTGACAATGATGCTGGCAGCAGCAGACCGGATAACCCATACATGTATATATAACCGCGGTGATTGATTTTAGCCCCGTATGTCGCAAAGGCATAATATGAGCCGCGGATGGCGAGCAAGATCAGTGCCAGACTGGCAGGAACGAGCAAGGTCGTTCCGTAATAGAAAGCGGTTTGCGGAAAGAAACCGATGATTCCCACAAAGAAGAACACAAAGAAAACGTTGGTGACTTCCCACACCGGCGACAGATAACGCTGAATAATATTGGTCAGGATGTGCTGTTTATCTGTAAACGCACTGTAGGCGTTGAAAAATCCGGCACCGAAATCGATGGACGCCACGATTACATACAGAAACAGAAACAGCCATAAAACCGAAACTCCGATTATTTCAAGTGTCATTCCGGATCACCGCCTTTATCAGCTTTTTGTCTTTGGGCTAGTTCTTTTTCCACCGGATTCCGTTTATACATCCGGGATAATACAACGATTGTACCGATTCCCAGGATAAAATACAGTCCCGCGAATAAAATGATCATCAAGTCGACTTGGCCGCTTGTAGTGGCGGCTTCGCTTGTCTTCATGTAACCCCGCAGAATCCATGGCTGACGGCCGACTTCAGTGAACCACCATCCGGCTTCGATGGCGATCAATGCCAATGGTCCGGCCGCCACAGTCAGCCAGCGGAACCATTTTTTAGTGATGATTGGCCATTTGCGCCATGCCGCTACGACATACACGAATGAGAAGAACGCGAGCCACATGCCGATGGAGACCATCGTATCAAAGAGATAGTGGATCCAGAGCGGTGGAATTTCGTCTTCGGGAAATTCATTCAGCCCGGTCACTTCAGCACTCGGCACACCGTAAGCCAGTATACTCAGCGCATATGGAATTTCAATCGCATACTTCGGTTCCTGGCCGTCAAGCACACCGAAAAGAATTAATCTTGCTTCATCTTCTGTTTCAAAATGCCATTCAGCTGCGGCCAATTTCTCCGGCTGGTATTCCGCAAGGTATTTACCGGAAAAGTCGCCGATCAAAGCTGTGGCGATTGAAAAGACAAATCCGAGTTTCATGGTCATCAGCAATGCTTTTTTATGATAGACATGCGTCGATCCCTGAACAATGCGCAGCGCTGCGATGGATGCGAGCACGAACGCGCTGGTCATGAAAGCAGTGGACATGACGTGCGCCACTTTTGTCGGAACAGCCGGGCTTAACATCGCCAGCAATGGGCTGATGTTGACCAATTCACCATTCACCAGATCGAAGCCCTGCGGCGCGTTCATGAATGAGTTGACCATCGTGATGAAAACCGAGGAAGCAGCCGCTCCGAGTGCAACAGGAATCAGCAGCAGTAAATGTTTTCGCTGATCTTCGAAGCGGTCCCAAGTATACAAATAGATACCCAGAAAAATAGCTTCAAAGAAAAATGCGAAAACTTCCATGAACAATGGCAAAGCGATTACATTACCCGCCATTTGCATGAAGTTCGGCCAAAGCAGCGACAATTGCAAACCGATTGCGGTACCTGTCACAACTCCGACCGCTACAGTTATTACAAATCCTCTCGCCCATCTTCTGGCGAGCAGAATATAATGATCATCTTTCTTTTTGATCCCGACCCACTGGGCGATCAAAATCATCAGTGGTACACCGACTCCGATTGTTGCATACAAAATGTGAAATGAAAGAGTCATCGTTGTCAGGATACGGCTTAATAAAGCTGTATCTTCAAATCCCATTTCCTTACCCCTCCCAAGGAATATACTTCTCCGTAAGTTCTACATTTATTGTACCCTAAGGAGGCCGGCTGAATCTTCTGGAGCGAATTTAAAAACCACAGATTTACGCTAAACTTTGAATAAGCTGTGACAATAGCTGAATTAAGCGCTTGATATTTTTTAGAATTTTTAGTATTCTATTAAGAACATAAAAAAAGGGTGATTCATATGGAAACAAGCAGAAAAGTATTCGCCTACATCACAAGAGGCCCTGATGAAAACCGTGAATTGCTGGTTTTCGAATACAAAGGTGAACCGGAAGTCGGTGTCCAGGTCCCTGGTGGTTCCATCGCTGATGGAGAAATGCTTATCGATGCACTTTACCGTGAAGTCCAGGAAGAAACCGGACTGCCAAGCAACGTTTTGGATTTTGCAGGAAAAATCCATAAATATAATTATTATCCTGAACATCGAGACAAAGTATACGAACGCAATATTTTCCACTTCGAATATACGGGTGAAAAGGTCGACCACTGGGAACATACCATCAAAAGCGATGGCCGCGATAACGGTTTGACACTGTTATTCCGCTGGGAACCCGTGGACAATTTGCCTAAGCTCGCAATGGAACAGGACACGGCAATCGAACTTTTATAAGAAACAATAAAAGAAGCCCGGCAGTCTTGAGACTGCCGGGCTTCTTTCATTTTATGTCTTTTTCGTTCAGTGACTGGATCGGCACCAGCACTTCAATATGTTTTTCAAGGTTCTGGAATACTGCCGGAAGCACTCCTCCAAACTCTCCATCAAGGTTCAGCATGACACGCTCTTCGGATGACACCGAAATCCTGCTGGCTTTTGCATAGATGACGTGGGGGTTTGACAGATGCTCCCCGCGAAGCGCCAGTGAAGCCAATCGGATAAATTCCGCCATATTCACTTCTTTTAAAATCAGCAGCGTGAACTTGCCATCGTTGATGCTGGCGTCTGGAGCCAGTTTTTCGAAGCCGCCTACTGAATTAGTCAAGCCGATCAGGAACATCATCGCCTTGTCATCAAAAACTTCTCCATCATACTCGATGCGGACATTGGACGAGCGGATGGACGGCAGCATTTCAATCCCTTTCAGATAATAAGCCATCTGTCCAAGGACCGTTTTCAGTTTGCTTGGCACTTCATAGGTCAGCTCAGTCATTCTTCCGCCGCCGGCGATATTGATGAAATAGCGATCGTTCATCATGCCGACATCCACCGGAACCGAATCCCCTTGAATAATGATATCGACAGCCTTGTTGATGTCGCGGGGAATATGTACGGCACGGGCGAAGTCATTTGTCGTCCCCATCGGTATCAATCCTATTTTCGGCCGTTCTTCAAATGTGGAAACGCCGGATACGACTTCATTCAATGTTCCATCGCCGCCAACTGCGACAATCAGATCAAATTTCCTTTCGACAGCCGTTATGGCAGCAGCCGTAGCATCACCTTCACAGGTCGTAGCGTGGCAGGATGTTTCGTATCCTGCTATTTCCATTTTTTCCAGCACTTCCGGCAGATGCTTGCGGAACAACTCCCTGCCGGATGTCGGGTTGTAAATAATGCGTGCTCGCTTCATAAGATTTCAGCCTTTCTCCACTTACTCTAGAAAATAAGACAATAAAAAAAGATTAAAGTTCCTTTTTTTGCAAGTTTTTTCTTTAAGCCAGTGATTTAGTCAAAACTGCTTTTAATTCCTGATAAACGCTGTCCCAAAACTCGCTTTTGTAGACAAAGCCGTCTGATATCTCGCCGATCACAGTCTTAAAATGCAGGTCGTATTGCGGATCTTCTTTCTCGGGCAATTTCGCTTTCAAATCATCCACGAATTCCTGGACCTTCTCAGATCTCGGACCCCAGTCCCCCAGCACTTCGCCGTCCTGCGATAAAATGATGTATTTTGGAATGGAACGTCCGCCATTCGTTAAATAGCGATCCATCAAATCCAGGTTTTCATCCCGGTACACGCACCGGACCTCAACGTCTCCCGCATCCGCGATTTTACGGAGAATCGCATTATTCATCATGGCATCGCCGCACCAGTCCTCCGTGATGACGAGGATATGAGGGTTCTTCTCCTTCAATAAAGAGATGAATTCCTTATCTTCCGGCAGGGTGAATTTTTCATAGATCGAATATGATTTTTCCTGGTTCGATTCCATTTGGGACATATAATTTTCAAGCGTAATCGCATTGTCAAAATAGTTCTGCTCCAGTGTCATGGTATCACATCTCCTTTAAATCCAGTTTACTTGTCTTTTTCAAAACCATCAAATTATATCATCCTAAAAAAAGATGGCCCATCAAAGGGCCACCCATCATTTTATCGTTTGCTGATTTCTTCCAAAAGGATCTTATTCAATAATGGCGGATTCGCCTGCCCTTTGGTCGCTTTCATAATTTGGCCGACCAGGAAGCCGATCGCACGGTCTTTACCGTTTTTGAAATCTTCGATCGACTGCGGGTTGGCATCCAATGTATTCGTTACAAATTCACGCAGAACGCCTTCATCCGAAATTTGGACAAGCCCTTTCGCCTTCACGATATCATTGGCGTCGCCGCCTTTTTCAATCAATTCACGGAACACTTTCTTAGCGATTTTAGACGAAATGGTTCCATCGGCAATCAACTTGATCATTCCTGCCAGGCCTTCCGGAGTCAATGCCGTATCGCCCAATTCTTTTTGTTCGGCATTCAGGTAAGCCGAAACTTCCCCCATCAGCCAGTTGGAAACCAGTTTCGCGTCTGCTCCGGCTTCGACTGTCGCCTCGAAAAAGTCGGAAATCGGTTTCGCAAGCGTCAATACCATCGCATCATACGAAGACATGCCAAGTTCGGAAATGTAGCGTGCTTTACGCGCATCCGGAAGTTCCGGAATTTCTGCACGGACGCGTTCGATCCAGGCATCATCGATAACAATATCCACAAGGTCCGGTTCCGGGAAATAGCGGTAATCGTCAGAGCCTTCCTTAACACGCATCAACACTGTTTTACCAGTCGATTCGTCATAGCGGCGGGTTTCCTGTGGAATGATGCCGCCTGACAGCAATACCTGTTCCTGGCGAATCTGTTCATGTTCTATCCCTTTGCGGACATAGTTGAATGAGTTCAGGTTCTTCAATTCCGTTTTTGTCCCGAATTGCTCCTGTCCATATGGACGAAGGGAAATATTCGCGTCGCAGCGAAGTGAGCCTTCTTCCATGCGGACATCGGAAACGCCCGTGTATTGGATGATCGCTTTGATTTTCTCAAGATATGCATATGCTTCGTCAGCTGTACGGATATCCGGTTCAGAAACGATTTCGATCAGCGGAGTTCCCTGGCGGTTATAATCGACCAGCGAATAGCCTTTATCGGTGTGCGTCAGTTTACCCGCGTCTTCTTCCATATGAAGGCGCGTGATGCCGATGCGTTTTTTCTCGCCGTTCACTTCGATTTCAATCCAGCCATGTTCGCCGATCGGCTGATCAAATTGGGAAATTTGGTAAGCCTTCGGGTTGTCCGGATAGAAATAGTTTTTCCGGTCGAATTTCGTGTGGCGTGTAATCTCGCAGTTTAACGCAAGCGCCGCTTTCATCGCCCAGTCGACCGCAGTTTTATTGACTACCGGAAGAACGCCGGGATAACCAAGGTCGATGGCGTTTGTGTTCGTGTTCGGTTCTGCTCCGAAATGTGCAGGAGACGGTGAAAACATTTTGGAATCGGTTTTCAATTCTACGTGCACTTCAAGTCCGATGATTGTTTCAAAATTCATTGTGCTGCTCCCTCCCATAATTGAGGAGTTTTTTTATGGAAATCTGTCGCCTTCTCAAACACATCGGCTACACGATAAACCGTTTCCTCATCGAAATAATTGCCGATGATCTGCAGGCCAAGCGGCATATCGCCTTCAAATCCGCATGGCACCGAAATCGCTGGAACGCCCGCAAGGTTTACAGGAATTGTCAGGATATCATTTGCATACATCGTGAGTGGATCATCAATGATTTCACCGATTTTAAATGCCGGTGTCGGTGTTGTCGGTGCGATGATAACATCATAGTTTTCAAATGCATCGTCAAAATCTTTTTTGATCAATGTACGCACTTTCTGTGCTTTTTTATAATAAGCATCATAATAACCGGAACTTAACGCATATGTTCCAAGCATGATCCGGCGTTTCACTTCATCACCGAAGCCTTCTGCCCGTGTATTCATATAGAAATCCAATAGGCTGCTCGCTTTATTCGTGCGATAACCGTAACGGATTCCGTCAAA
This sequence comes from Planomicrobium sp. MB-3u-38, assembly GCF_002836425.1. NCBI lineage: Bacteria > Bacillati > Bacillota > Bacilli > Caryophanales > Caryophanaceae > Planomicrobium > Planomicrobium sp. MB-3u-38. The sequence continues at coordinate 23,937 of NZ_PJBO01000072.1, forward strand.
TCGGGACAGGTTCGAAGATGCTTCCGATGAAGCCAGCAGATAATATGTCGCCAACGCATATTTTGAATGAGGCAATGAAATCTCTTCTACGGTCGCCCCTTTTTCCTTCAGCACATCCAGTGCATCGTACACCGCCTTTTTAGCGGATTCGCTGACACCTTCCGCAAAGTACTCTTTAGGTACGCCAATACGGAGACCGTTGATATCGCCAGTCAACGCTGCCGCAAAATCAGGCACTTCAACATCCGCTGAAGTGGAATCCTTTTCGTCATGTCCGGCAATCGCCTGCAATAACAATGCGTTGTCTTTTACATTGCGTGTTACAGGACCGATTTGGTCCAATGAAGAAGCAAATGCAATCAGACCGAAACGTGATACACGGCCATATGTCGGCTTCATGCCGACAACGCCGCAGAATGCAGCCGGCTGGCGGATGGAACCGCCAGTATCTGAACCGAGCGTGAAAGGCACTTCGCCTGCTGCTACTGCTGCAGTCGAGCCGCCCGAAGAACCGCCTGGCACATAATCAAGGTTCCAAGGGTTTCTTGTCTTTTTATAATAGGAGTTTTCGTTCGATGAGCCCATTGCGAATTCATCCATATTCAACTTCCCGACAATCACCATTCCTGCAGCGCGCAGTTTTTCAACCACAGTCGCGTTGTAAATAGGATTGAAACCTTCCAGGATACGGCTTGACGCGGTCGTTACCAAACCTTCTGTCATGATGTTGTCTTTCACACCGATCGGCAAACCGAATAAAGGCCCCCGCTGTTCCATCGGTGCTTTATCCATTTCACTTGCATCGGCCATCGCCTGTTCTTCATTCATTGCCAAAAAAGCATCGACTTTCGGGTCAAGTTCGTTGATCCGTTCAATTGTCTGCTTTGTTATTTCTGAAATCGTCGCTTCATTACTATGTATCATTTCCTGTAATTCAGCAGCTGTCTTATCATAGAATTTCATGGTTTCCCTCCTCGCTATTACTCCAGAATGGTCGGAACTTTCACTTGTCCCGCTTCATGTTCTTTAACATTTTTCAGAACCGTTTCGCGCGGCAATCCTGCCTCCGCTTTATCTTCACGCAATACATTGACCATCGGCAATACGTGTGTTGTCGGTTCAACGTTGTCTGTATCCAATTCATTTAAAAGCTCCATCGCATTTGTGATGGCTTCCAATTGTTCTGCAAAATGGATCGCTTCTTCATCAGTAATCGCCAAACGCGCCAAATGGGCAACCTCGATCACTTCTTCTTTCGTCATTTTCGCCATTTCCTTACACCTCCGAAATCAGTAAACATACGCTATATCATACCATTCCTTGACTCAAAAGAATAGAGACAGCCGCGCTGGCTGCCCCTTAATCCGTCCCTTAAATCAGGGGCAGACTTTTTTTATTCATAAATATGGACGATTGGTTCAGTTTCATTGGCTTTTCTTAATATCAGCGCTTCCGCTCCATTGACAGAGTTCAAATCAATCTCCACTTGGATATTTTCCGGAAAATGCTTCATGACCAGACCCGTCAAATATTGTGTGAAACCGATGACTTCGGAGGAACCGTAAAACTGGATTGGAATTTCAATCTGAAGTTTACGGATGGAATCCCCTTGATAGAAGCCAGTTCCGATGACACTGGTGAAGTTGGAGAAGTACTCTTCGACATCCTGCTTGAAATTTTTGAATGCCGTATCCACTTCACGATATTTCTCCTCAGGATTGCTCGAAGGGAAAATCACGAATTCTTCATTGATCGGATTCCATTTGGCTACTGAATTTTCACCACCCGGAGCGACTCCATATGTGAAATAAGTGCCAGCCGTAATTGTACTCCGGCTTTTCTGCTTGAAGAGGCCGACGGTGATCGGTATATCCGCCATTCCTTCTTTTTGGCGAAGCCTGTTGACAATTTCATCTGCCATCCGCTTGCCTTCCGACTCCAATTGTTCCTGCGAAATCGTTTCTTCATAAGATACGCCCTGATCGTTTTCACTGTAATAAATTGAATTCAAGGCAAGTCCTACAGAAACACCGCCAAGCCGGATCGTGTCTTCATTGGTTTTCACCAAATAGTTCTGTTCGATAATATGCGCAAGGATTTCCGGTGACGGATTGTCACGCGTCTCGCCAGCTGCCAATTCTTCCTCAGATAAAGGCGGGCGTTTGTCTTCCGCATTCAACCCTGTCGGATTATCTTCCGGATGGTAACGGCGCAGCCAAGCGGAAACTTCTTCATCCGTTATCTTCTGGCCTTCCTGAAAATAATAGTCGTCAGGGGAAAATTGGTTTTGTGACAAGCGCAACAGCCCTTTTTCCGCTTCTTCTATGTCATAGCGGGAATTCAGGCGGTTGACGATTTTTCCTCGGGTGGCACTTTGTTTGTATGGCAAAAGGGTTCGATAAAACTGATCATCCAATTGCATGCTTGGAATAATTGCCGTTTCCACTTCCTCTGTGCCAACCACTTCTGTTTCATTTGTTTGTGTCGGCACACAGGCGGTTAGCAGCAAGATGCTGGCAGGGATCCACCAAAAGCGTTTCATTTTAAATATCTCCTCATTTGTTCAATTCTTCTATCAATTGCTGCTCATTCCAGACTTCAACCTTCAAGTCCAGGGCTTTGTCGAGTTTAGAGCCTGCATCTTCTCCGGCAATCAGCAAATCCGTTTTCTTGCTGACACTGCCGGATAATTTACCTCCCATCGCTTCGATGCGTTCTGTAGCTTCCGAGCGGGTCAGCTGTTCCAGCTTGCCGGTCAGCACGATTTTCTTGCCGGCAAATGCGTTTGCGCCAGCTTCCACCTGCACCCGTTTACCCGTATAACTTAAATTGACGTTTTCAGAAGCTAAACGTTCCACCAAAGCACGGACTTCTTCACTGTCGAAATAAGTAACAATGGCATCAGCCATTTTATCGCCGATTTCATGGATGGCTGTCAATTCTTCAAGCGTGGCATCCATCAATTTTTCCATTGAACCAAAATGCTCTGAAAGAATGCGCGCGGCTTTTTCGCCGACATGGCGTATGCCAAGGCCGAACAACAAACGTTCCATGGAATTGCTGCGTGAAGCATCAATTGCTGCAATCAAGTTGGATGCCGATTTATCACCCATCCTGTCGAGTTCCATCAATTGATCTTTCGTCAATTTATAAATATCGGCAATATCCGCGATCAATTGCTCCTGGTAAAGCTGTTCGATGACTTTTTCACCAAGTCCGTCGATATTCATCGCATTACGTGATACGAAATGGATCAATCCTTCCGTGATTTGAGCCGGGCATTTCGGATTGACGCATCGCAACACGACTTCTCCCTCGATCCGAACCAGCTCTGCGTCACATGCAGGACAATTTTCAGGCATATGGAAAGGTTCTTCTTCACCCGAACGAAGTTCAATCAAAGCACGGACAACCTCAGGAATAATGTCACCCGCTTTGCGGATGATCACTTGATCGCCGATGCGTATATCCTTTTCTTTGATCAGATCTTCATTATGCAAAGATGCCCGCTGGACGGTCGTGCCTGCCACTGATACAGGTTCCAGGATGGCGGTCGGCGTAACAGCGCCTGTACGGCCGACGCTTAGTTCGATATCGATGAGACTGGTCATCACTTCTTCAGCGGGGAATTTATAGGCTGTCGCCCATTTCGGGCTTTTCGCCGTAAATCCGAGTTCCTGCTGCTGCAGAAAACGATTGACTTTGATGACGATTCCATCGATTTCATACGACAGGTTATTGCGCTTTTCTGTCCATGTTTCGATATATGCCAACACTTCTTCGACGCTGTGGCAGACTTTTCGTTCCCCGTTCGTCTTGAAGCCAAGTTTCTGGAGAAAATTCAGCGACTCATCATGTTCATTCAAACCATAGTTTTCGGCATCCCCGCCGATGCCATAAATGAAGACATCCAAATTGCGGTTCGCTGCTATTTTGGGGTCAAGCTGGCGAAGTGAACCGGCAGCCGCATTGCGCGGATTGGCAAAAACTTCTTCACCTTTTTCGCCGCGCTGCTCATTCAATTGATGGAAGGATTTTTTAGGCATGAAAACTTCACCGCGCACCTCAAGAGTTACCGGTTCCTTCAACTTCAGTGGAATTGAACGGATGGTCCGAAGGTTGACTGTAATGTCTTCTCCGACACGGCCGTCGCCGCGCGTTGCCCCGCGGACAAACTTGCCGTCTTCATATATAAGTGAAACAGCGAGCCCGTCAATCTTCAGCTCACAGACATACTCTATTTTTTCACCCGCTCCATTTCTTACGCGCTTATCGAATTCCCGCAGGTCATCTTCCCCGAAAACATTCGATAAGCTCAGCATCGGACGGTCGTGCGTCACTTTTTCAAAATTTGAGATCGGTGCCCCGCCGACTCTTTGAGTCGGTGAATCCGGGAATACCAGATCCGGATATAAGGTTTCCAGCTCGATCAATTCATTGAGCAATTGATCATAAACAGCGTCGGGAACCTGCGGATTATCCAGCACATAATAGGCGTGTCCGTAGGTGCCGAGCAATTCATTCAATTCACTCACCCGTTGTTCCGCTTTGATACGGTCCATAATATACCTCCCGCTTATTCTTTTTCAATCGGCGCAAACTTGGCCAATAGCCGCTTGATGCCGACGGGGCTCGGGAATGCGATATCCAGTTCTGTCTGTTCTCCGTCCCCTTTGACACCCACTACAGTGCCGGTGCCCCATTTTTTATGGGTCGCTTTATCGCCAGGCTTCCAGCCGAGCTTGTCGCCGCCAGATTGCTGATAGGCAGGGCGCGTCACAGCAGCGCGTTTCGGTGCCTGCTTGTAGCTCGTCGCCGCGCCGGCGCGATGATGCGCAAGCGTCTGCTCGATCAACTCTTCAGAGATTTCATTGATGAACCGGGACGGCATATTCCAATTGCTCTTGCCGAATAAAGTACGGGAAGACGCATGTGTTAAATATAACCTTTTTTCTGCTCTTGTAATCCCCACATAAGCCAGGCGCCGTTCTTCTTCCATTTCTTCTTCATCATTATTGGATCGGGAATGCGGGAACACATTCTCTTCCAGCCCGATGATGAAGACGACCGGAAATTCCAGCCCTTTGGCTGCGTGCATCGTCATCAGGATAATCGGTCCATCTGTTTCTTCTTCATCATCCAAAGAATCGATATCGGAAATCAATGCAAGATCAGTCAGGAATGCAACAAGTGATTTATCGTCGCTTTGTTTTTCGAATGCCTGAGTAACCGATAGGAACTCATTCAAGTTCTCAAGCCGGCTTTCACCTTCGATGGTCTTATCATTCTGGAGCATCTGGCGATAACCGGATTTCTTCAGGACTTCCTCGACCAATTCAGTTACTGACAAGTATTCCTGCATTTCGGTAAACCCGGCGATCATATTGCGGAATTCAAGCGCCGTCTGGGCAATTTTCGGAGACACGCCCATGAAGTCGACTTCCTGCAAAGCATCCATGATGGTACGGTCCTGTTCAATGGCGAATCCTGCCATCCGTTCAAAGGAAGTCGCGCCGATGCCGCGCTTCGGTTCGTTGATGATCCGCGCCAGCGACAGATCGTCATCGTTATTGGCGATCAGCCGAAGATAAGCAAGAAGATCCTTGATTTCCTTCCGATCATAGAACTTCGTTCCGCCGACAATCGTGTAGTTCATATTCGATTTCACGAACATTTCCTCCATGATCCGCGACTGGGCATTGGTGCGGTAAAGAATTGCAAAATCGGAAGTCTTGTAATTCTCCTCATCCATCAACTTTTGGATGGTCTGGACGACAAATTGCGCTTCCTGCCGCTCATCACCCGCTTTGTGCAATGTAATAGCCGGACCTTCGTCATTATCGGTGCGCAATTCTTTCGGATAGCGGCTTGTATTCCGCTTGATCACATCATTCGCCGCCTGCAGAATCCGCTTCGTTGACCGGTAATTCTGTTCAAGCATAATCACTTTGGCATTCGGATAGTCTTTTTCGAATGACAGGATATTGGTGATGTCGGCTCCGCGCCAGCGGTAAATCGACTGGTCCGAATCTCCGACCACACAAATATTCTTAAACTTGCTCGCCAGTTTCTGGACCAGCTGATATTGCGCATTATTCGTATCCTGATATTCATCCACATGGATATATTGGAATTTATTCTGGTAAAATTCCAGGACATCCGGTTCTTTATTGAATAAAGTCAGCGTCGTCATGATCAGATCATCAAAATCGAGCGACTGATTTTTTTGAAGGCGTTTTTCATAGCCCTCATAAACATCCGCAATCGTTTTCTCGTAAGGGTTATGCGGATTTGCGTTGCCTGCAAATTCCGAGGCTGTGATGCACTCGTTTTTTGCCGAAGAAATAGCGTTTAAAATCATTCTCGGTTCATATTTTTTTGGATCGAGGTTCTGCTGTTTCAAGACATTTTTAATAACCGACAATTGGTCGGTCGAATCAAGGATGGAAAAATTTCTTGAAAATCCTAATTTATCGATGTCACGGCGAAGGATACGGACGCACATCGAGTGGAATGTGGAAACCCACATACGCTCACCTGTGCCGTGCCCCAGCAGCCCATCGATCCGGTTGCGCATTTCGCGCGCCGCTTTATTCGTAAATGTAATCGCCAGTATGTTGGAAGGGTAAACCTGCTTCTCCAGCACGAGATACGCAATCCGGTGTGTCAGCACCCTCGTTTTTCCTGACCCGGCACCAGCCATGATCAGCAATGGGCCTTCAGTCGTTTTGACCGCTTCTTCCTGTTCCGGGTTCATTCCCTTTAACAGATTCTTCGTTATTAATTCCATTGTGCACCACCTCGAACGTTTGTTCTTATTATAACGATTGATCTATAGTTTCCGCAACCGCCGCAACGGTTCTAATCGCTTGTTCAATATCTGAATAAATGACATTTCCTACAACGACAGTATCCGCGAATCGCGCCATTTCCCGCGCTTTTTCCGCCGAATCGATGCCGCCGCCATAAAACAGGCGGGTATCCGATAAATGTCTTTTAACCGTTTCAACTAATTTGGGATCGCCGTAAATACCGCTGTATTCCAGGTAAAAAATCGGCAATTTGAAAAAATGCGCAGCCAGCCGGGCATATGCCACAACATCATCCTCGTCAAGCACACAGTCGGCATCGGTTAATCGTGCCGCTTTGCAATCCGGATTCAGGATGCAATAGCCTTCCGGAACCAGCTCTTCCCAGTCCATCAGATCGCCGTATTCCCGAATCGCTTCATGGTGAAGGCCTTTGATCCATTTCGGATTCCGGCTGTTCAGTACAGTCGGGATGAAATAAAAATCAAACCCGGGCGCCACTGATTCAATTGTTGAAATTTCCATAACGGCCGGAATGGAATAAGGGCGCACACGCGCCATTAAATCCAGTACATTTTCGAGTGTGACATCATCGCTGCCGCCAATCAAGATGGCATCAGTCCCGGATTCACAAATTCGTTCCAAATGTCCATCGGAAATTTCCTTGGCGGGATCCAATTTGAACACATGCCGCCACGATTGATAATCCATTTCGCTTCACCTGACTTCATATCATTTTCATCTATTTATTATAACAAAAGAAAAGCGTAAGCGCCGCTCGTGTCCTAACAATGATAAAGTTCAAACAAAGCAAAAAGGCTATCCACTAAGCCCGGTCACTGACTTAATGGACAGCCTTTAAATTCCGCTGCGGATATTTGTGAGATTCCATCCTGTTTACTGCTCCGCCATGCTTTTATTCTTTCGGCAATTGGAACGGTTTTTCATCCGGATACAGACGCCCGAGCATTTCATCGTAGCCGTCATTGCCGTAATTCAGGCAGCGGCGCACACGGGAAATCGTTGCTGTGCTTGCACCGGTTTCATTTTTGATCTTTTCATATGTTTTTTTCAGCCGCAGCATGCGCGCGACTTCAAAGCGCTGGGATAACGATTGGATTTCACTGATCGTGGCAAGATCATCGAAAAAGCGGTAAGCTTCTTCCCGGTCTTTCAATGCCAATATTGCATCGATCAATTGATCAGTTTGTGGACCTCTGATTTTGTCAACTTGCATTCAGCTTTACCGTCCTTTCCTTGCTGTCCATTGCGGGAAAAAGGAAATCTCGCTGTTGTCAGCTTAGCATTTCCTTTACTAACAAATAAACCACTTAGCTTTAGACTCCTCCGATTCCGTGAAAACTATCTCATGAAAGCCGGAAACAGTATTTTTTTATTCATGACGTCATAGATCCCTTTTTGCGTCACACGCACATAAGGCAGATGGGTCGCCTGCAGGAACAGCAAGGTGTAAATAGCGTCGCCGTGCTTGTAGCCCCGCTCTTTCAATGCCTGCTTCAGGACGGTTTCCTGTTCCATAATCTGTTCCATCGGAAGTTCGGACATGCCGCCTCCAAGAGGAAGCGGTATGTGGCAGATCATCTCATCACTTTCCATCAGAACGATGCCGCCGTTCATTTCTTTTAATTTATCAAAAGCGAGCCACATCTGTCTGCGGTTTTTGCCGATCAGAATGATATCACCTGTGTTCGAGTAAGAAGAGGCAAATCCTTCAACCGCATTGGTGAAGCCTTTGATCAGTGTATTCACTCGCCATTTACCGTGCTTATCGATGAGCATGAGAAAACTTTCATCATGGTCTTTCGATAAAGTCCCGTCGTGTGTGTCAATATTGACCGAATAAGGTTTAATGATGACATCGTTAACCATATCAAGCCCGAACGGCATTGAAAACTGGAAATCATCTTCAGTAAGTTCGAAATCCATATTCAGGTCCGGCAGCACATCCCAGTTTATTTCAGGAAGCGCCAGCACTTTTTCACCATCCCGCTTCAGCCATTTGCCTTTTGAAATGACACTTGATGGCACCGGATTGTCGATTGAATCCAATATATTGAGGTTTGCGTAGCGGCCAGTCGCTATCAGTCCGTGCATCGCTGTCATATTGTAATATCTGGCTACATTATAGGATGACATCATATACGCTTCAATCGCCGGAACGCCGGCTTCCAGAGCAATGCGTATGCAAAGATCCATGACACCGTCTTTATGGAATGAAGGCGTTGAACCGTCCGTCGTCATCATCAATTTTTCATAGACATTCAGTTCGCGGTCCACGACGCCTTTCAAGAGACTCGGCAAATCCGGGCGGATCGACGAATGCCGGAGCGTCACGCCATAGCCATGCAGCAGGCGCATCTCCACTTCATCGATCGTCATCGCTTCATGATCTCCATCAGCACCAAGCAATTTCATGCGCGCAAGCGTTTTTTCGGAAGCCCCCGGGAAATGCCCTTCTATCTTCTTGCGGGTCATTTTCGCTTTTTGAATCCAATAAAGCATCTGATCATCGCCAGCCATCAGTTTTGGCCAGCCTGTCAGCTCACCGCCAAGCAATACTTCCGGACGATCAAGCCATTCACCGACAGATTTGGATGTAAAGAGCATGTCTTCAGCCGCCAGCTCTGTCTGCGAATCGAAACGTGTCCACCAATAGAATGTGAACGGCAATTCATTCAGTTGATCCAGAATTGAAAACGCTTTCTCGTTTTCCATCGACAAAAATAAAGTCAGGTTATCGGATATGAATGTGGTTGTTCCCAATTGTGCTGAATAATCCGCAAAAGATTGAGGGTTGTAAAGCTGAAATGGGTGTACGTGAGGTTCGATATAGCCGGGTACGATAAATTTCCCCGTCATATCAGCAACTTCCGTCTCATCACCGATTTTCGGCATTTCCTGCCCGGCATATACAATACGGTCGTCATGGATCCAAATATTTCCGGTCATCCATTTTTTATAGATTCCATGCAGATAATAAGCGTTGGTCAGAACCAGATCCGGTGACTGTTCTTTCCCGATAATTTTCAATTGATTGCGTATTTCAATGTTTTTCCAAAGTGGATTATCCATGAGCCCGCTCCTTTCCGATGCATAACTAGTACTTTATATACTAGCATAGTAATGCATTTAAATACAGTGCAACTGGGGATTAAGGGGACATTCTGATAGGAGCAATAGCAGTTATATCTGCCTCTTTTAACGGTGCAATGAAAAAAGCCAGGAAAGACGAAAGCCGCGCTTTCGTTTTTCCCTGACTCTGGCAATATCAATTCAATTAATTGTTGATCGGATTGCTGAATTGTTTAAGAACATCTTTCTTGTCGTTCTCTTTGAATGTCAGAACCTCTTCAACCGGCTCATAAGATTCGCCGTAGAAATGTTCATCTTTGTAAGTGTGGATGTCTTCATACATTTTCTTCATGCCTTCAAAGATTTCTTCTTCGCTCTCGTTGTTCGGCGCCCAGTAAAGGATCTCCATCGAGTTTTCTTCGCCTGTCGCAATCGAACGTCGGTTATAGCCGATTGAAGAAGCATGCTCAAAGCCTTCACGTGAATAGAAACGAAGACGTTTTTCCGTGTCTGTATCTTCGTAATTCACCGGTTCAACTTCAAGGATGATCGGTTTTTTCTTGTCTTTAAGCATTTGAAGCGTTTTGCTGCCAATCCCCATACCACGGGATTCCTTAGCCACAAACAGATAATCCACAAAAGTGAAATTCGGGAATTCCGCATACATCAATACATGATAAGGACCTTCGTCCTTATAATAGACGCTGCCTTTTTCCTTCAATAACGTATCCATATGCTCTTTAGACTTCATTTCTACAATCGGGAAATACTGGTTCAATTTTTCGTACCAATTCATAATTATTGCTCCTTTCAAATTTGGATGCCCTGCTGATTTTGTTGTCGGGGTAACGATGGGTCTTGATTCTGGAGTTTTAATAGAGGTAAACGTGGGCTGTTGAAAATCCTCAACTTTTTCTTTCTATTCCAGATAAGAAAAACGAAAGAAAAAATGACACAGTTCTTGTCGAATTTGTGTCATTAATTATTATACCATGTAATTTAGCCTAATGCACGCCATCCGATGTCCGTTCTGTACATGAAACCGGACCAGGACAGAGCATTGACTTGTGCATATACTTTTTCCTGAGCTTCCTTGATGGAATCGCCTTCCGAAGAGATGAACAGGACTCTGCCGCCATTTGCCGCAAATCCTTTGCTGGTTGCCTTTGTCCCGGAATGGAAAATGTCGACTCCGGCGAGGCCTGCGAGATTCGGCAGGGTTTGCCCTTTCACCGGTTTTTCAGGATAACCTTCCGCCGCTATCACTACACCAAGCACAGAACGTTCCTGCCATTCCAACTGATAAGGTTCGCCTTCAAGCAAAGCATTCATGAAATCACCGAAGTCCGATTTCATCCGTGGCAGCACCACCTGGGTTTCAGGATCGCCGAAACGCGCATTGAACTCAATCACTTTTGGCCCTTGCGGCGTCAAAATAATGCCGGCATACAGGATGCCGTTAAAAGGAGCCCCTTCGGCAGCCATGGCTTCAACCGCTGGTCTGACAATTGTGCTATAGGTTGTTTCAACCGTTTCAGAAGAAATTTGAGGCACTGGTGAATAGGCGCCCATCCCTCCTGTATTCGGTCCTCTGTCTCCATCAAATGCGCGTTTATGGTCCTGGGAAATCACCATCGGGTAAATCGCGCCATCATAGACGAATGACATGAACGAAAATTCTTCACCATCCAAAAACTCTTCGATGACAACCCGTGAACCGGATTCACCGAATTTTTGATCTTCCAGCATATCATGCACTGCGGCAATTGCATCTTCTTCGGTTTTCGCTACAACGACGCCCTTGCCGGCTGCCAAGCCATCCGCTTTGATGACAATCGGAGCTCCCATCTGGCGGATATAGTCGATGGCAGACGAAATTTCTGAAAATGTTTTGTATTCAGCAGTCGGAATATCATATTTCGCCATCAATTCCTTAGCGAAAGTTTTACTTCCTTCAATTTGTGCAGCCGCTTTCGAAGGTCCGAAAACCCTCAGTCCCTGACCTTCGAAGAAATCAACAATGCCCGCTGTCAGCGGTTGTTCCGGCCCCACAAAAGTACAGTCTATTTGTTGCTCTTTTGCAAAATCAGCCAGTGCGGCAAAATCCATTTCATCAATCGGCACAAGCTCTGATTCAAGGCGCATACCATCATTTCCTGGCGCAGCGTATACTTTTTCTATAGAAGCAGATCTTGCAAACTGGCGGACGATTGCATGCTCACGTCCGCCCCTCCCAATAACCATGACTTTCATGCTTCTGCCCCTCTCACATTAATGTTTAAAGTGACGAATTCCCGTAAAGACCATAGCAATGCCATATTCGTTGGCTTTATCGATGGAATCCTGATCTTTCTTTGAACCACCCGGTTGGATGATGGCTTTTATTCCGGCCTTGGCCGCTGCTTCAACTGTATCAGACATCGGGAAAAATGCATCTGAAGCCAGAACCGCTCCTTCCGCACGAACACCTGCCTGCTCCAATGCAATTTTCGCAGCACCGACACGGTTCATCTGGCCGGCTCCGACACCGAGCGTCATGGCTGAATCACAGACGACGATGGCATTGGACTTCACATGTTTGACTACGCTCCATCCGAGTTTCAGCGCTTCCAGTTCCTGTTCAGTCGGCTGTCTTTCTGTCGCAACACGGATATCCGCATCATCAAAGCCGAAAGCATCAGGCTGTTGAACGAGCAAACCACCCTCAACAGTGACTGTATTCCACTTATCCTGTTTTGTTCCATCAAAAGGAATGGTCAGCAAGCGGATGTTTTTCTTTTGTGTCAAAACTGCCAACGCATCTGCTGAAAATTTTGGTGCTATAACGATTTCCAGAAATATGCCGGATAATTTTTCTGCAGTTTCAACATCCACTTCGCGGTTCAACGCAACAATACCGCCAAAAATGGAAGTTGAGTCCGCTTCATAAGCTTTATTGAATGCATCGGCAATAGTATCACCGGTACCCACTCCACATGGATTCATATGTTTCACTGCAACGGCGGCAGGCATTTTGAATTCCTTGATGATCTGGAGAGCAGCATTCGCATCTTGAATATTATTATACGACATTTCCTTGCCGTGCAGTTGTTCAGCGGCGGCAATCGAGAAATCGGATCCCAGAGGACTGCGGTAGAACGCCGCTTTTTGATGCGGATTTTCCCCATAGCGAAGTGACTGCTGCAATTCATATGTAAGCGTCAACGCTTCCGGATATTCTTCTCCCGTCAGGTCAGTCAAATAATTCGAGATATACGAGTCATAAGCCGCTGTATGGCGGAATACTTTCGCTGCCAGACGTCTTCTGGTTTCAGGGCTGGTCGCTGCTCCAGCGCCATGCAATTCTTCCAGGACAATTGCGTAATCTTCCGAATCAACGATGACAGTAACATGGGCGTGGTTTTTAGCTGCGGAACGGAGCATCGTCGGACCGCCGATATCGATGTTTTCAATAGCGTCGTCGACTGTCACTTCCGGCTTTGCAATCGTTTCGCGGAAAGGGTACAAATTAACGCAGACGATTTCGATAGGAGAAATGCCGTTTTCAGCCATTTCACTTTGGTGCTGGGGATCATGATGTTTAGCCAAAAGGCCGCCGTGGACCAGTGGATGGAGAGTTTTTACGCGTCCGCCAAGAATTTCGGGGAATTTCGTTATTTCATCAACCGCGGTAATCGCGACACCGTTTTCTTCCAAAAAACGCTTAGTGCCGCCTGTTGACAGGATTTGATAGTCCATTTTTTCCAGTTCTTGCGCAAATTCCAATATGCCTGATTTATCCGATACACTTAACAACGCTCTCTTTTTCAAATCGAATCCTCCTTTGAATAATGCAGATGTTTTATTCTATATAAGTTGTATTAATTAAATATAGTAGCCGATATTCCGCAAAACAACTCCGCTTTCCTGGGGGCTTGCGCTGAGCTAACTCGGCCTCGTTTCACTTCGCCCGAGTGGATCTCAGCACTTCGCTCGAACCGGAGTTGGAAAACCAACTCCGCTTCTACTCCTCTGGGAGTCTCCGTTGTTTTGCTCCATATCTCTAGAGATTTCTCTAGCGCCGGCGCGCTACAGGACTGGGCGGAGCAATAAGACGAGTGTTCTTCTCGGCTTATTGTGGGAGCCTTGTCCAAAGCGCCGAAGCGGTATATATACTGATTCTTTAATGCATATTATTTAAATTGAATAATCGCTGCAAAGCTACAGGATAGAGTTTATGTTCGATTGCATGGATTTCATTCTCAACAGCTTCCCGGCTGCGGCCGTTCACTTTGAAAGACTCCTGGACAATGATATTGCCCGTGTCCATTCCAGCATCCACAAAATGTATGGTAACTCCTGCTGATTCCGCTCTTGCCGCCATTGTCTGGCCAATTGCGTCTTTCCCCGGAAAAGCCGGCAGCACTGAGGGGTGAATGTTGACGATGCGATTTTCATAAGCTTCCAAAAGCGCTGGCCCGATCAAACGCATGAAGCCTGCCAGAACAATCCAATCCACTTGCAGACTCTCCAGTTTCCCTTTCAGCATTTCTTCATATGATTTTTTCGAATCATAGTCAGCCGGTATAAAAGCGAAAGAAGGAATATTGGCTTGTCTTGCCCGTTCGATGACGTAAGCGTTAGGACGGTCTGTTACAACCAGGACAATTTCCGCATCCAAACTGCCTGCTTTCACTGCATCTGCGATCGCCTGAAAATTAGAGCCGTTTCCAGAAGCGAAAACGGCAATTTTAACCTTATTCTTCATTGAGTGTTCCATCCTGTTCACCTTTGAATTGGACGCCTTCCACTTCAGAAACACGGCCAATTACATAGGCCTGTTCGCCGCTCGCTTCAGCTGATGCCAATACCTGTTCAACATCTTCAGCGGCAACCGCAAGAACAAAACCGATGCCGGCGTTGAAAACAGAAAATAAGTCCCTGTCTGACAATGACCCTTTTTCCTTCAGCATTTCAAAAACCCTCAATACCGGCCAGCTGCCAAGCTCGATTTCTGCACCCGATCCAACAGGCATCATTCGCGGCAGGTTCTCGATAAATCCGCCGCCTGTAATATGCGCCATGCCATGGACTTCAGTTTTTTCAACGATTGCAGCCACTGTTTTTGCGAAGATTTTCGTCGGAGTCAGCAGTTCATTGCCAAGCGGCCCGAGATCTTCGTAGCCTTCAATAATTTGATCAAGTTGAAAATGGTTCTGTTCAAAAACGATATTGCGCACCAGCGAATAGCCGTTCGAGTGGATGCCGCTGGAAGCAAGGCCGATTAATACGTCTCCTGCACTGATTTTTTCACCAGTGACAATTTTTGATTTTTCAGCCGCACCGACTGCAAATCCTGCAATGTCATACTCATCTTCTTCATAAAGCCCCGGCATTTCCGCCGTTTCCCCTCCAATAAGAGCTGCTCCGGCTTCAACGCAGCCGTCCGCCACACCTTTCACGATGCTCTCTATTTTATCGGGAACAGCTTTGCCGACCGCGATGTAATCGAGGAAGAAAAGCGGTTCCGCTCCTTGAGCAACGATGTCGTTGACACACATGGCGACGCAATCGATGCCGATTGTGTCATGTCTGTCGGCGAGAAAAGCCAATTTCAGTTTCGTGCCGACACCATCAGTGCCTGATACAAGGACCGGTTCCTTTAAATCCAATTCAGTCAAATCAAACATGCCGCCAAAGCCGCCGAATGCACCCATCAACCCTTTTCTTGCAGTTCGTTCAACATGGGATTTCATTCTGTTGACCGCTTCGTAGCCGGCTTCGATATTCACACCTGCTTGTTCATATGCTTTAGACAAATCGGTTCCTCCTATTGGCTGACTTCTTTTTCATGAGGTAAAACGGTATCCGGATATATATCCGTAGGGTAGTCCCCTGTAAAACAAGCCAGGCAATGGCCGCATTTAGAACCAGGATCGGTGCGTCCGATATTTTGGACCATACCGTCCACTGACAGAAATGTAAGTGAATCCGCGCCAATCTGTTCGCGCATTTCTTCCACTGTATTGTTGGCAGCGATCAATTCACCTGAAGTGCTTGTATCGATTCCATAGAAACACGGATTTTTAATTGGCGGTGAACTGATGACCACATGTACTTCCGTAGCCCCCGCCTCTTTCAGCAAAGTGACGATCCGACGGGAAGTGGTGCCGCGGACGATGGAATCATCGACCATGATGACACGCTTGCCGTCAACAACCTGGCGGACAGGAGACAATTTCATCTTCACTCCCTGTTCCCGTAGATCCTGGGATGGCTGGATGAACGTACGGCCGACATAGCGGTTTTTAATCAATCCCAGTTCATAAGGAATGCCGCTTTCTTCTGAATAGCCGATGGCAGCAGATATACTTGAATCTGGTACGCCGGTAACAACATCTGCATCGATTTGAATTTCTTTCGCAAGTTGCTTGCCTAGGCGTTTACGCGCTGAATGCACATTGATGCCGTCGATGTCTGAATCCGGACGTGAAAAATAGACATATTCCATTGTACAGATCGAGCGTTCATTCGGGTAAGCAAAGCGTTCAGCCCGCATCCCTTCTTTATCTATGACAATAAATTCTCCGGGTTCGACAGATCGGACGAATTCCGCACCGACAATGTCAAAGGCGCAAGTTTCCGAAGCGACTAGCCAGGCATCACCAAGTCTGCCGATGGAAAATGGGCGAAGGCCATGGGGATCAAGCGCGATATACATCGCTTCTTCTGTCAGGATTGCACAGGCGAATGCGCCTTTCAATAACGACAACGCATTTTTTATCTTTTCTTCGAAGCTTTCATAGCCGCTCCGTTTAATCAGATGCGCTAAAACTTCAGTATCGGATGTAGTCTGGAATATGCTGCCCTGCCGTTCGAGATGTTCTCTCAGATGATTGGCATTCACCAAATTACCGTTATGCGATATGGCAAGGCCGCCTGTCGTTGAATTGAACAGCAGGGGCTGGACATTTTCGATGCCGCTGCCTCCGGCTGTTGCATATCGGACGTGCCCAATAGCTCCATTTCCTGCCATTTTCGCAAGTTTTTCAGGAGTGAACACTTCATTGACCAAACCTTCACCTTTGACCGGTTTCAGCTTTTGGCCATCAGTCGTTACGATACCCGCACCTTCCTGACCGCGGTGCTGCAAGGCATGAAGCCCATAATAGGTGATCTGCGCGGCATTTTCATGTCCCCAGATTCCAAAGACACCACATTCTTCGTTTAAGCTTCTGATTTCAGCAAGCATGGTATTGCCCCTTTCCAAGATGCGCGAAGCGCGTCGACCGAATCGTTGACCCAGACGCTGCCGTCTTCACTCTTGATCGTTAATTCTCCAGAGTCTGTGACTGTCCCAATTTCCTTGGCATCTTGAACGATCTGTTCGAATTGTGAAGCATGTTCCGGAGAAACGGATACGATGAACCGTGATTGCGATTCACTGAAAAGAGCTGTCGTTGGTGAACCTGTTAGTGTGATATCCATTCCTAAGCCGTTGCCGAAAGCCTTCTCCGCAAGAGCCACCGCAACACCGCCTTCCGCCACGTCATGGGCAGATGCCACCAGTCCCTTTTGAATGGCTTTAAGAATTTGCTGCTGACGCTGTGCTTCAACAGTTAAATCGATGGACGGCGCTTTGCCGAAAATGCGTCCTTCCAGCATTTTCTGCAGTTCGCTGCCGCCGAATTCCGTAAAGCTTTCACCGATCATATAAACCACATCGCCGGCTTTTTTTGCGTCTTGTGTTGTTACATGCGATAAATCTTCAACCAGGCCAACCAAACCGATCGTCGGTGTCGGATAAATCGCCGTTCCGTTTGTTTCATTGTATAGAGAGACATTTCCGCCAATAACCGGTGCATCAAGGATTGTGCAGGCTTCAGACATGCCATCAGCCGCTTTCTCAAGCTGCCAGAAAATCTCCGGTTTTTCAGGATTCCCGAAGTTCAGGCAATCCGTGATTGCGAGCGGCTTCGCACCTGATACCACGACATTGCGTGCCGCTTCCGCCACCGCAATTTTCCCGCCCATTTCAGGATCGAGATAAATATAGCGCGAATTGCAATCCGTCGTCATCGCCAGTCCTTTATTCGTACCGCGAACACGGATAACCGCTGCATCTGATCCAGGACTGACCACAGTGCTCGTGCGGACCTGATGATCGTATTGATCGTAAACCCATTCTTTCGAAGCGATGGTCGGCTGCTGCAATAAAGCCTTCAGCGTCTCACCGTAGTTTTCAACTTCCGGTTCAAAGTTGTCCATCTGCTGATACTCTTTATAATAAGCAGGCACGCTCGAAGGCTTGTGGTAGACCGGTGCATCTTCCGCAAGTGCATCGACCGGCACTTCCGCCACGATTTCTCCTTTATGGACAAGGCGCAAAGTGGAATCATCCGTCACTTTTCCGACCGTTACCGCGTCCAGCCCGTATTTCTCGAATAACTCGACGATCTCAGGTTCACGTCCTTTTTTCACTACAATCAACATGCGTTCCTGCGATTCCGACAACATCATCTCGTAAGCTGTCATGCCAGTTTCGCGCTGCGGGATGTGATCCAGGTCCATTTCAATTCCTGACCCGGCTTTTGACGCCATTTCAGCTGAAGAAGAAGTCAGACCTGCAGCTCCCATATCCTGTATACCGATCAACGCGTCGGATTTTACCAGTTCAAGGCAGGCCTCAAGCAATAGCTTCTCCATAAATGGATCTCCCACTTGAACCGCCGGGCGATTGTCGCCCGAGGATTCCGTCAATTCTTCCGAAGCGAAAGTGGCTCCATGTATTCCATCACGGCCTGTTTTGGCTCCGACATACATCACCGGATTGCCGACACCGGAAGCGATTCCTTTTTGAATATCCTTATGGTCGATCAAACCGACGCACATAGCGTTAACCAGTGGATTGCCGTCATACGAAGCATCAAACTGCACTTCGCCGCCGACTGTCGGGATGCCGATGCAATTACCGTATCCAGCGATACCTGCAACCACTTCTTCGAATAAATATTTCACGCGAGGGGTAGTAAGTTCGCCAAAGCGCAGCGAATTCAAAAGCGCGATTGGCCGGGCACCCATTGAGAACACATCACGGATGATACCGCCGACACCAGTCGCTGCTCCTTGGTAAGGTTCAATTGCTGAAGGATGGTTATGCGATTCCATTTTGAATACCACTGCCTGGCCGTCGCCGATATCGACAATTCCTGCCCCTTCCCCTGGTCCCTGAAGAACCCGGGGCGCCTTCGTCGGGAATTTCGCCAATACAGGTTTTGAATTCTTATAAGAGCAATGTTCCGACCACATAACCGAAAACAAGCCGGTTTCCGTGTAATTCGGCGTTCTTCCTAGAATCTTTTCCACCATGGCGAACTCTGCATCGGATAATCCCATCTGCTGATAGACTTTCTGTTCTTTGATCTGCTCAGTATTTGGCTCAAGCGTGACTGACATTTGCTTCCCTCCACTGTTTAACGATTGATTTGAATAAAGAAAGTCCATCGCTGCCGCCGATCAAATCGGAAACGGCACGTTCCGGATGCGGCATCATGCCAAGGACATTGCCGCGTTCATTGACGATTCCTGCAATATTATTGCGGCTGCCGTTAAAGTCATCTGCATAAGAGAACACGATCTGGTTATTGTTCTTCAACTGATCATAAGTCGCGTCATCGCAGTAATAATTTCCTTCACCGTGTGCTATTGGAATTTGAATCTCCTGCCCGGCCATGTATTCATTCGTGAATAATGTATTGGCATTTTCAACTTTCAAGCCGACCGTACGGCACATGAATTTGAGGTTTTTATTGCGCAGCAGAATTCCCGGAAGGAGTCCTGCTTCGGTAAGAATCTGGAAACCATTGCAGATGCCAAGAACCGGCTTTCCTGCTTCCGCCGCTTTTTTCACTTCATCCATCACCGGTGAAGACTGGGCTACCGCACCGCAGCGCAAGTAATCGCCATATGAAAAGCCTCCCGGCAATAAAATTCCGTCATAGCCGCTTAAATCAGTTGAATCATGCCAAACATATTCTGCTTCTTCACCAAGTTCATCCTTGACCGCATGGTACATATCCAAATCACAATTGGATCCAGGAAATACGATTACTGCGAATTTCATTGCGAGACAGCCTCCTCGATTTCGAAACGGTAATCTTCAATCACCGTATTCGTCAATAACTTCTGGCACATTTCATTTACAAGTGCATCAACATCATTTGCGTCATCGGAAATCATCAATTCAAGGTATTTGCCGATCCGTACATCTTCAACATCCCCGTAACCCATTTTATGAAGTGAACCCATTACCGCGGATCCTTGTGGATCAAGTACGCTTTCGCGCAAAGTGACGTAGATTTTAACTTTTCTCATGAATGTTGTCCTCCCAGTTTAGCTAAAATGAGTTCATATGCTTCCGTTAAATTGCCGAGATCACGACGAAATACATCTTTATCGAGTTTTTGTTTTGTTTTTGCATCCCAAAGACGGCACGTATCCGGCGAAATTTCGTCCGCCAGTAAGATTTGACCGTCATTGTCACGGCCAAATTCAATCTTGAAGTCGACAAGATCTACGCCAACTTCCTTGAAAAAGCCGATTAGAACTTCATTGACTTCGAGTGCCTTCGTGCGCAGCTGTTTAATCTCTTCTGTCGATGCCAGTTCCAGCATCTCAATATGATCTTCTGTGATGATCGGATCACCAAGTGCATCATCCTTATAATAGAATTCGACAATCGATTGTTTCAAAACCGTTCCTTCTTCCAAACCAAGGCGTTTGGCCATGCTGCCGGCTACAATATTCCTTACCACAACTTCGACAGGAATGATTGTAACCTGTCGGACCAGCTGTTCATGGTCAGACAATTGTTCCACAAAATGCGAAGCAATCCCCGCTTCCTGCAATCTTTCGAAAATTAATGATGTGATCTTATTGTTCAACATGCCTTTTCCGGTGATTTCCGCTTTCTTCTCGCCATTAAAAGCAGTCGCTGAATCTTTATATTCCACCCATAAAATATCCTGTTCGTCCGTTGCGTATAAGCGTTTGGCTTTGCCTTCGTACAATAGCTGACCTTTTTCCATGTAGGGAGACCTCCGTTTAGTTTAATCCAAGTCGGTTGAAAATCATGTCCACTTGCTGCAAGTGATGGTTGTAATCGAAGCAATCATCCAATTCTTCTTTTGTCAGCTGCGAAGTGATCGTCTCGTTCGCTTCCACGATTTTGCGGAAATGCGTCTGGTTCTCCCACGCTTCCATAGCACATGGCTGCACCGTATCGTACGCCGCTTCACGGGCCATCCCTTTATCGATCAATGCCAGCAATACCCGCTGTGAATAAATGAGGCCAAGTGTCGAATCCATATTACGCTTCATGTTTTCCGGGAACACCGTCAAATTCTTCACGATATTGCCGAAACGGTTCAGCATATAATTCAAAGCGATCGTCGCATCAGGCAGGATTACACGCTCTGCAGAAGAATGCGAAATATCGCGTTCATGCCAAAGTGAGACGTTCTCGTAAGCCGTCAGCATATAACCGCGGATCAAACGCGCCAGCCCAGTCATGTTCTCCGAACCGATCGGATTGCGTTTATGCGGCATCGCAGATGAACCTTTTTGGCCTTTAGCGAAGAACTCTTCCACTTCACGCGTTTCCGATTTCTGCAGTCCACGAATTTCTGTCGCAAATTTCTCTATGGATGAGCCGATCAAAGCCAGCACACTCAAATACTGCGCATGGCGGTCACGCTGCAAAGTCTGGGTCGAAATCGGAGATGCCGCAAGTCCAAGTTCCTTACACACATACTCTTCAACAAATGGATCGATATTGGCATAAGTTCCAACCGCACCGGACATCTTGCCCGTTTCAATGGATTTTGCTGCCGCTTCAAAACGTTCCAGGTTGCGTTTCATTTCTTCATGCCATAAAGCGAGCTTCAAACCGAAAGTTGTCGGTTCTGCATGTACGCCGTGCGTACGGCCCATCATTACAGTCATCTTATGTTCTTTGGCTTTATTTGCTAATATTTCAATAAAATTTGTCAAATCTTTGCGGATTATCTCGTTTGCTTGTTTTAACAGGTAAGACAACGCTGTATCCACAACATCCGTAGAGGTCAGGCCGTAATGCACCCATTTACGCTCTTCTCCAAGCGTTTCAGATACCGCACGCGTGAATGCCACCACATCATGGCGCGTCTCTTCTTCAATTTCAAGAATGCGGTCCACTGAAAATGAAGCGTTTTTTCTGATTAAGGCAACATCTTCTTTCGGGATATCTCCGATCTCTGCCCATGCTTCACAAGCTAAAATCTCCACTTCAAGCCAAGCATTGTATTTATTTTCTTCTGTCCAGATTGCGCCCATTTCGGGTCTTGTGTAACGTGCGATCATTATTTTTCCTCCAGTTTGTCCGACCAAATGCCAGATTCGTCTATTTCTTTTAATGTTGCTTCCAAATCGTCTGTCAGTATGGTCACATGCCCCATTTTCCGGTCATGTTTTGCTTCTTCTTTTCCATACAGATGAATCGACCAATTTGGATATTGTGCGATTTTCGAGGCCAACGGAGCTACATGCTGCCCCAATACATTGACCATCACCGTATCCGACCATAACTCCGACTGACGCAGCGGCCAGCCGCATACAGCCCGGATATGTTGGTGAAACTGCGAACTGCTTGTCGCTTCAATTGAATAATGCCCCGAATTATGTGGTCTCGGCGCCAGTTCATTCACCATTATATCGCCATTTTCCAAAACGAACATTTCAACCGCCAATGTCCCAACCATCCCTAGATGCTCTGCAATTTTTTTGGCGGCCTCGGTCGCTTTTGCAATCGTCGTCTCACCCACTCGGGCTGGAACAATCGTTTCGTGCAAAATATGATTTTTATGGATATTCTCCCCTATCGGCAATAAAACAGTTTCGCCGTTGCCGTTGCGTTGAATGATAACCGAAATTTCTTTCGTGAAGCCTACAAATTCCTCAGCAACACAGATCCCGTTATCAAAAAGCGGCTTCGCCAGCTCCAACTCTCTTTCTGATTGAATGGTCTGCTGCCCTTTTCCGTCATAACCGCCTTTTGCGGTTTTTACTATAAACGGATAATCGATCGTTGCTTTTTGTTCCAATAAATCCGAAAAATTTTCGGCTACGATATACTTCGCTACAGGAACTCCAGCTTTAGCTATTTCTTCTTTTTCAAAAACGCGATTCTGAGTGATGCGGATAAGTTCAGAGCCCTGTGGAACATATGCAATTTTACATAAATGCGCTAATCCTTCAACATCAATATTTTCGAACTCATAAGTGATTACATCACTGACCGAAGCCAATTCTTCCAACGCTTCCAAATCATCATAAGCTGCAATCAATTGCATATCAGCAATCTGGCCCGTCGGGGAATCCATTGAAGGATCTAAAACCGCTATTTTAAAACCTGCCTCTTTCGCTGCCATGGCCATCATGCGTCCTAATTGACCGCCACCGATGATTCCGATAGTTTGACCCGGTAAGATCTTTTTCATCATATTAAATCCTCCGTACTTTTTAAAACTTCAGCTTTTGTATGATCTCTGCGCTTCTGCAGCGCTTCTGCCACACGTTCATCAGAGGTACTTAGAATTTGGGCAGCCAAAAGACCGGCATTTACAGCACCCGCTTTACCAATTGCGACAGTAGCTACCGGCACTCCTCCAGGCATTTGTACAATCGATAATAATGAATCCAATCCATTCAGCGCTTTGGATTGCACAGGAACTCCAATGACCGGCAAAGTGGTCTTTGCTGCTACCATCCCAGGAAGGTGCGCCGCCCCACCTGCGCCGGCAATAATTACCTTGAGCCCGCTGTTTCTGGCATCTTCTGCATAGCTGAACATCAATTCAGGCGTCCGATGAGCGGAAATGACTTTCTTTTCATAAGCAATATCAAGCTCATCCAGAATCTCACAGGTATTTTTCATCGTTTCCCAATCACTCGAACTTCCCATAATCACACCGATTTTCGGATTCATCGTATCTCTCCTTTTAAAAAGTAAAAAGCCCTCAAATAAACTGCTCACTTTTACGTGAAAAGCAGTTTACTTAAGGACTTCAAAATCAACGAAATAGAGACTGATGGCATACATGCACATCCCTCGCGTCATTTCCATAAGTTGCTTTCCCGCATAGTCCAGACATTCCGGTGTCTTGGTAGAGACGCAGAAGCCAATTCTTCTGCATATATGGGGTTTCCTAATCAATCATAACAACTCATTATTTACTAGTCAATAATTAAATCCGAACAATAATTTTTCAGAATATATTATAGTTCGGATTTTACTCTTTTAACAAATTATTCTTCTATTTTTAACCCTTTAAATTTTATTATTTGCCTTACAGGTACCGGTACACCATCTTTTTCTTCGAATAACGGTTCTTCTTTTCTGCCGGCAGCCATATAACCTTCTGTTTTCATACGTTTCAAACAATCTTCCATTGTTTCGTTCTCAGCCACTTCAAACCATACTGTTTTTTTATTCATTTAAAAAGATTCCCTTTCCTAACCTGCTTAACCCAGAAACCTCCATGTATCGATTTTGGTTCATAAGCAATGATAAACGCTTTAGGATCAATTTCCTTAATAGTGGTATATAGTTTCAATTCCATTTTTCTCGGCGTCAATATCTGCATAGACTGACGGTCTCCGTCCCGTCCATTGGCTGCCCAATCAGTAACACCATAACCTTTTTCGCGCAGCGCATTAGGCAACTGCTGGTTTTGTTCACTGGTGATAACGTTCACCGTAATATAACCCAGAGCCATCTTCTCTTCTATTTTAGAACCGACAATAACTCCTGAACCATATCCGATTGCATAGGCTACCAGGTTTTGGATCTGATCCAAGTTGTCCAGCACCAATCCAAGCCCTACTATATATATTACTGTTTCTACCATACTGACCAACGCCGCTAAATAGCGGTAGCCTTTTAATGTCATGATCATCCTTACAGTAAAAAATGATACATACACAATATTGATGGAGAAAATGATGATTACCATCAACCATGGATTTATTTCCAATTCGTACACCCTTTCATTTTCCCTTAAGAATCAAATTACATATTAGTGGAAACCGCTCTATAAAGCAAGGGCGAAAGGTCTTCCAAAGCTTTATGTTTACTGGGGAATCTGCTTTATTCTGCTTTTAATAGGAACTGCCTCGATTACGGTTGGCATTAATTTGAGAAGCGTCTACATAATTTGTTTTTCCATAATAATATAGTAGGGAAATAATAATATAAACATTTATAACTTTCATTTATTAATAAAAAAAGGCCGCTACCGCTTGCGCGGTAACGACCTTTCTTTT
>NZ_PJBO01000073.1:0-47816 GCF_002836425.1 Planomicrobium sp. MB-3u-38
TAGAGAAATTTTGAAAATCTCTTGCTAACCGGTGAGTAAGTTTTAAATTTTATTGTTATTAAACAAGGAGTTTTTTAATGAGCAGAGTTGAAAGGTTCAAACAATAATCATTTTAGCAGCAGTAGGGGTGGGGTTTGTATTCGGTCAAATTTCCTTTTTTGAACGCTATGGTGAATTTTTCATCATTCCATTTTTATTGCTTATGCTGTACGGATTATTTCTATCAATTCCATTGATGGATTTAAAAGGTGCCTTTAACAATCGAACGTTTTTAACTACTAATGTCTTAATCAATTTTACCTGAACACCTCTTTTCGCTTGGCTGCTGGGTGCTGTCTTTTTAACCGATTATCCGGCGTTATGGATTGGGTTCCTCATGTTAATGGTTCCTACTTGTACGGACTGGTATTTAATGTTTTCTTCTTTAGCTAAGGGAAATCTTCTTTTATCCACCTCCGTCTTGCCCGTTAATGTACTTCTGCAGGTCCTGCTTCTGACCGTTTATCTGTTCATTTTCGCAGGAACCATTGAACCTGTGCCACTATCGGTCGTTGGAGAAAATATTTTATTGGCGTTAGTGATTCCGTTCGTCCTGCCACATGTGACACGGTGTGATATAAAAAAACAGAACCCTGCTGAATGAGAAAGTTGTCCCTTTTTTCGAGATGATGCAAACCCTCTTTTTATCTCTGGCCATTTTGGCGATGTTTGCTTCACAAGGGAAATACCTACTAAACAACCTAATCGTTATTGCGGTATTGATCCTGCCAAGTGGGCTTTTCTTCATCGTTAACTTTGTGGTGGCTCACACTATAGAAAAAGCCTTGAAATTTCCTTATGGGGCAAAGTAAGCTTGAGTTTGACCATTATTGCCCGGAATTCGCTCGTTTCTTTAGCAATTGCGATCATCGCTTTTCCAGATCAACCGCTGACTGCCTTAGCTCTGGTTATTGGCCCATTGATTGAATTGCCTTTACTTGAAATTGTATCGCAATTATTGCTTATGTTTAGAAAAGATGAAAATTAAGCAAGTTTTCTAATATACATTTTATCAATAGACCTTGATCAAAGACTTAGCTGGTTTCAAAAAATTTTTCCAGATTGATTTGGATCCCCAACTGTCTAATAACCCAGAAAGATTAAACAGTCAAAAAACGGATCTCTAGCTCGATTTAGCCAACCTTTTCTCTTTCACAAAATGTTCAAAGAGCAACAATTAAATAGTTATTTCGCATAGTTTCATTGTACTTTTGTTTTACGTGCGGTAACTATGACGGTGATTATATAAGCTAAGAGAATGCCTATAAAGTCTACTCCCATGTCAAAAATACGGCCGTTCCTTTCAAAAAATAACTGAATGATCTCTGATGAGATTGCAAAGGCTATACAATACCATAAGGCTTTGCTATGTGTATGGAGCCAGTTATAGAGGAGCATGTACAGAATTCCGAACGACAAAAGATGCCCTAATTTCTGTATGAGATAAAAATTGTCAGTAAGTGCTACATCATTTAATCGAAATAAATCAATAAAATTCGGAGAGAGGTCCAGTTCATAATGCAGAATCTGATTATATAGAAAAGCTTCTGCATTACTGGTAGTCATCACCACCAAAATTCCTGCTGCCCAAAAGATGACTAAAAAAATTTTAAAATGCATTTTATACTCCTTTCTTCCCTAGATGCTCTTGTATAAATCTGTTAACTACAGAACAAACAAGTGCTGCCCTTTTAGTTATGCAGGCTGCTGCTAATGGTTCTTTACTATAATCTTTTGCTGATGATGATTTTTTGTCCATTTTGTAAATAATTTCAATCCAGTTGCTATTCAAAATTTCTGCTTTCCGTACTTTATTAGGGTGTGTGCCAACTCTATTTATTATGTATCTTTATAGTAGCAATAGGCAGCTTAGCTTAAAAGGTTCTTTAAGAAATAAAGAAATGTTTTTGCAGAAAGAAACGTCAAATAGAGCGACAGACGTGTATCTCATCTGTAGACAGGGAATAGAGTACTAAATTAGCGACATGGAGATCCAACAAAGGAAGGGGAGAGCTTATGGGGAAAGTCGATCATTCTTCAAAAAATATTAAACTGGCATTTGTAATCAACCTGCTGTTTTCAATCGGAGAATTTATTGGGGGATTTTTAATCAACAGTGTGGCAATTATGTCTGATGCTGTTCATGACTTGGGAGATGCGATTGCTTTGGGAGCTTCGTGGTTTCTTCAAAAGATTTCCAACAAAGATCAGGACAAAAAATTTTCCTTTGGTTATCAGCGGTTTTCACTCTTGGGGGCCTTATTGAATGCTGCAGTATTGATAGCTGGTTCCGTCTATATCTTCACTCAGGCGATTCCATTATTGTTTAACCCTGAACATTCGAATGCACAAGGGATGATTTGGTTTGCACTTGCTGGAGTTATAATAAATGGCTATGCGGCTTTTAAACTGCACAAGGGCAAATCGGTGAATGAAGGAGTCCTTTCATGGCATATGCTTGAAGATGTACTAGGCTGGGCCGCTGTACTGATTGTCGGCATCGTATTGCTTTTTAAGGATATTCATATCCTGGATCCCATTCTTTCCCTTGCAATTGCATTATTTATCCTGTTCAATGTAATCCGGAATCTTATCAAAACGATGAAGATACTATTAGAAGGCGTTCCGGAAGGAGTAGACATTAAGGAAGTCCAATCGAAGATTGAGGGGATTTCAGGTGTACAGTCGGTCCGGCAGTTGAATATCTGGTCAATCGATGGTGAAGAAAATGCATTAAACTTGCATCTTTCTGTCGAAGCAAAAAGTCTTGGTGAGACAAATACCATCAAAGAGAAAGTGAGAGAGGCCACATCCGGTCTGAAAATTAAACATTCTACCATCGAAGTGGAATAATGAGTACAGCGAAGGAGGGATGTCATGTGGGGAGCGAACACAACCATTCTCACGGCAGTAATAAGAAGACATTGTTAATCGCATTTGTGATTATTACCAGTTATATGTTTGTGGAAGCGATAGGTGGTTTTTTGACAAACAGTCTGGCATTAATCGCTGATGCAGGGCATATGTTAAGTGATTCCATTTCATTGGGAATTGGTTTACTGGCCTTTACAATCGGCGAAAAAGCAGCGGATCAATTCAAAACCTATGGGTACAAGCGATTTGAAATACTGGCTGCTGTCTTTAATGGTGTCACACTTGTATTGGTGTCCCTTTATATTTTTTATGAGGCTTATCACCGGTTTTCCGATCCGCCAGAAGTTGCGACAACGGGCATGTTAATTATTGCGGTTATCGGGTTACTGGTGAACATTTTGGTTGCGTGGATCCTGATGCGGGGTGGCGATACCAAAGAGAATTTAAACCTTCGGGCTGCGTTCCTTCATGTCATGAGCGATTTACTTGGATCTGTCGGCGCCGTCACAGCCGCGCTCCTTATTATGTTCTTTGGCTGGGCATGGGCCGATCCATTAGCGAGTGTAGTTGTAGCAATACTGGTTTTAATCAGTGGATGGCGGGTTACAAAAGAGGCCCTCCATGTCTTAATGGAAGGTACACCTAAAAATGTAAGCATGGATGAAGTAACAGCAGCTATCGAAGCAATACCAGGCGTAAAAAATATTCACGATTTGCATATTTGGAGTATTACCAGTGGGAAAAATGCATTATCGGCCCACGCAGTCATTGAAGAAGGAATCTCGTTTACAGAAAGTCAGCACATTTTGAAAGAAATTGAAAAAACAGTGGGAGCCCACAAAATCGGGCATGTCACTGTTCAACTTGAAACCCCGGATCATCTGCATCCAGAATCGCAATTATGTCAAAATGAGATGGATTCTGAGGCTATGAAACACAATCATCATTAACTAAAAATAACTTATTTTTTGTGGCAAAAACGAGGAACGGAAAAAATCCGTCCCTCGTTTCATTTTGTCCATTTATTGATTGACAAAATCATGAAGATTCTTTTGTGCTTTTTTGCAGATAGAAAAACTTTGACCATAAAAAAATTGCAAAGCCTATGAACAGAATCGGCAGTTGCAAACCG
Organism: Planomicrobium sp. MB-3u-38; assembly: GCF_002836425.1. NCBI lineage: Bacteria > Bacillati > Bacillota > Bacilli > Caryophanales > Caryophanaceae > Planomicrobium > Planomicrobium sp. MB-3u-38. The sequence continues at coordinate 4,046 of NZ_PJBO01000073.1, forward strand.
ATTATGTCATTAACGAAGAAATCGTATATAAACCAAGCGAGCAACGCCACACTATAAAAAAGGAATCCATAAGTAAAAGAGTTATCCCTCAGTATTTTCTTTTTTTGATTCATGTGGTTCTCCTTTCAAATTAAGTGATTGATATGTATTTAATTTTGCACCAAGTATTGCAGCTGTAATAAACAGCTGCCTGCAGTTCCATGGATACTTTCTTTCTGCATACTTCTTAACTTTAATCTACAGAAATTGAAAATCAACCAATTTTTATGTCTTTTTAAAGAAAGAAAAAGTTAATTTTTGTAAGAGCTTGTCTTTATTAAATCAGGAGGTTTTATTGTTCAGCATTCACAATATCGTTGAAAATTTACGACAGATTCCTGAATTGATGCGGAATCACATAGAAGTAAAGCAATGATTCTGATAAACTGAATCGAATGCAGGAATGGAATTCGGCATTCTGAAGGAGGAAGCCGAAGTGAAACGGAAATTGATTTCAGCTGTGTTAACTGGATTATTATCCATTAGTTTGATTACCCCCAGCATGGCTGCAGAAAAACAATCTTTACAAGACGAAATAATATATGATCTGCTGGTAGACCGCTATTTTAATAAAGTAATCCAAAATGATAGTAAGGTGAATTCTGTGGATTCCACTGCATTTAATGGTGGGGACTTCGCAGGTCTCAGCAGTGAAATGCAGTATCTAAAAGACATGGGTTTTACAGCACTCTCCGTAGGACCTATCTTTTCCAGTGCGACTTATGACGGGAAAGAAGTGTTGGACTACGAGGAGCTTGAACCAAGTTTTGGAACAGAGGAAGAATGGCAGGAAGTAATTGCAAAAGCACATGAGCTGGAGATGAAAATTATTGTCGACATTCCCACTCAGAGAATCAGCAACAATCATGTATGGCGGGCAAGTAATCCTGGATGGTTCACTGAAAATGAAGATGGAACGGTTTCGCTGGATACCAGCATTCCAGCAGTGCAAAATAAGTTGATCGAACGTTTCAGCTCGTTTGTCACTGAATTTGAGGTGGATGGAATTCGGTTGCAAACCACTGATGAATTAGATCCCTCTTTTATCGATCGCTTTTCAAAAAGCATGAAAGATATTCGTAGTATGTACATATTGAGTGACGGTGCAATGGATTCTGTTTCGGGATTGGATGCAGTTGTACTGCCGGGGATTGAAGAAGCACTCCGGAACAGCTATAAAAATTTTGATCCCGATTCAAGCGTTCCTTCCGACTATTGGGCGGAGGCGAAGGGCAATCTGACTCAAGTGGATTCCCTGTTAAGTTCTCGTTTTACATCTGATGTAATTGAGGAAAGAGGGTTCCCCCCAACAAGATGGAATTTACTGATGTTTCAATTATTGACGATGCCGGGTACCCCCGTTATTCAATACGGTTCCGAAATTGCGGTGAATGGAGCTGCGGCCCCAGATTCCCACCCAATTCTGGATATGGGTGTGGGGGAAGAATTAATTGATCATATTACCAATTTAACCTCTCTTCGAAACGAATCGGAAGCGCTCCGCACAGGTGAAATGGAGATATTGTATGATGAGGAAGGCTGGCTCGTCTATAAGCGTTCCGATGAAAAGGACACGTGGATAATTGCGATCAATAATTCTTCTTCCACAAAAAATTTCTCTTTACCAGCCGATGTAATTGGTACAGGAAAGGAGATGCGCGGGTTATTTGAAAATGACATTATCCGCGAAAATGATGAGGGCAAATACCAAATTACATTGGATAGAGAAGTCGGCGAAGCGTTCACTATTATTGAACAAAGAGGTTTGAACAAAGCTTACATGGCTGCATTAGTCGTTTTGTATATCACGTTTATGGTTTTCTTGTGGTTCGCATGGCGGAAAGGCAAGAAAAGATCGATGACGGAGAAGAAGAAACTTTGAAGTAGTGATAAGACTTACTGCTACAAAATTGTTAATCGCCAAAACTACAATGGTCAACAATTGGATTGTCCCCCCTTCAACATTTCTGGAGAACATAGCCTGGATATGCATCTGCATATTCGGGCTTTTATTTTGGGGAATGTGATGTCTGGCTAATAGACGAAACTTGAGAATTAGGAGGAAGAGAACTGCATTCGCAAGTAAATGGATATTATATCCAAAATAATTTCAATATCAAAGTCAAATTGTAAAGTTATTGTAATAGAGCACAGCGTTTCAAGTGTTACAATACAATAGTTGAATTTTAACGAAACTATCAAATTAAGCGAACCTTAGTGCGGAATATTGTTATTCTAGAGTATACAAATAGAGAAGTTTGAATAGAGAGATAGAGATGAAAACTGAGAGGGGAATATGAACTTGAAATCAAAAATAATAATGACGGGTTTATCGTCAGTCTTGGCTTTGTCGATTTTAGTGCCGGCAGCCAACGCGGATAAACTGACTGAACTTGAACAAAAGAAACAGGAAATTGAACAAAGACAAAACGAATTGAATTCCGGAATTCAGGAAAAATCGAATGAAATCAGCATAAATCAGTCTGATTTAGAAAAAATTATGGCTAAAATTACAGAGTTAAGTACTAAAATACAAGAAACAGAAGGCAAAGTTAATGGTGTCCAACTTGAAATTGATCAAACGAAAGTGGAAATTGAGGAATTGAAAGGTTCAATTGGGGAACTGGAACGCAAAATTGCTGAGCGGACAGAGTTGCTGCAGGAGCGTGCCCGTGCCATTCAGTTGAGCGGCGGATCCGTTGACTATATAGACGTTTTACTGGGCGCAAACAGTTTTATTGATTTTATCGATCGCTTTTCAGCGGTTAACACCTTAATTGAAGCAGACCGGGAAATCATGCAAGAACAAGCAGATGACAAGCAGTTGCTGTCGGATCAAAAGGCAGAAGTGGAAACCAAGCTTGCTGAGCAGGAAAAACGCCGGTCAGAACTTGTGACATTAAAAGAATCTCTTAATGGCCAGAAGAAAGAGCAGGCGGGTCTGCAAAAAGAGTTAGAAGCTGAACAAACCCGTTTGGCTAAAGAAAAAACAAGTCTGGAAAGTGAACAGGCCGAAACTGTAGATATCAGTGCAGAATTGGAAAAAGAAATTGGCAAAGAGCAAGCGCGTCTCGCTGAATTAGCCAGGAAAGCTGAAGAAGAGCGACAACGCAAGTTAGCAGCAGAAAGGGCAGCAGCGGCAGAAAGAGCGGCAGCTGCACAAAAAGCAGCTCAAGAAAAAGCGGCTCAAGAAAAAGCAGCTCAAGAAAAAATAGCTAGTGAGAAATCTGAAAGCCAGAAATCAACTGCTCAAAAAGCAGCTCCACAAAAATCAACGAGCTCTGCTGTAGCTTCTTATACGGCACCGGCAAGTAATTCTGGGTTCATTGCACCTTTAACTGGTCGCCTGACGTCCAGTTTTGGCGGACGGAATATTGGAGCTGGTCTAGAGAGCCATAAAGGTATAGATGCGGCGGTTCCAACTGGAACACAAGTCTCAGCATCTGCTTCAGGTTACGTATCGTATGCAGGACCAATGGGAACATACGGGAATGTCGTCATGCTGACCCATTCGATCAATGGCCAAACGTTTACAACTGTTTATGCTCACTTGAACTCCATCAGTGTTTCTCAGGGACAATCCGTTTCTCAAGGACAAAAAATTGCGGCATCCGGAAACACAGGGCGATCTACAGGTCCGCATCTTCATTTCGAAATCCACATTGGATCGTGGAACGGCGCACGTTCAAATGCTGTAAACCCTTTTAATTACATCGGTGGATAATTTATAAAAAGTCGGCAACCTTCGAGGTGCCGGCTTTTATTTTGATTAACTGATTGAAAAGTAAAGGTATTTAAGTTATCCGGGAAGCTGAATTTCCGATTGTACAATTACTCTCTTCTCTGCGTATTGGACGAGTATAAATGCAGTGGCTATATCTATAAAGTTCACTCGCTTAAAGATATATAATCTTCAAGTATTTGTAACAATATCACCTTTGCATCTGTTGTAATGAAATGGTCTTTTCCATAAGATGAAGTGAGACAGACGAATGGGGGAACTGAGTTGAGGTTTTTTTTTCTGGCAGTAATAGGATTGAGTGCAATATTGATTCTCTCTGCGTGCGGCAGCTCTGGGGTTAAGGATTTTTCATATACCGATCATCGAAATGAAACGATATCTATGGAAAAGTTAAAAGGAACGCCTTGGATTGCCACGTTCGCTTTCACTAGTTGTGAGACGGTTTGCCCGCCGATGATGTTCAATATGACCGAGATCCAAGAAGAATTGAAGGCTAGTGGTATTGAAGATTACAAAATTGTCGCCTTCAGCGTAGATCCTACCGTAGACACGCCCGAAAAACTGAAGGAATATTTGACACAATTCTCGGTTCCGGATGAATCGAAATGGCACATGCTGACGGGGTATACACCGGAACAAATAACGGAATTTGCCAGTGAAAATTTCGAGTCATTTGTCAAAAAGGATCCTAACAGCAACCAAGTTATCCATGGAACGTCTTTTTATTTGATTGACCGGGAAGGAAAAGTAACAAACAATTACGACGGTTTTAAAGATGTACCGGTGGAAGAGATACGTAAAGACCTTGAAAATTTGATTGATGAGTAATATAAAAGCCGCCGATTCAGTGATACGCGAATCGGCGGCTTTTCATTCATGTTATTGTGAACTTCAAAAAAATTTCACTCGGCTTAGGTTAATATCTGCTTTTCATCAGGCGAAGGGAATTGAGCACGACGATTAACGTAGCTCCCATGTCCGCAAAGATGGCCATCCAAAGTGTCAGCCAGCCTGGAATGATTAACAATAATGCCAGTACTTTTAACCCTAATGCAAAGGCAACGTTCTGATAAATAATTTTCAATGTTTTTCTGCTGAGGCCGATGGTGTAAGGCAGTTTATTCAAGTCATCTGCCATAAGGGCAATATCAGCGGTTTCGAGTGCTGTATCCGTGCCGGCGCCTCCCATGGCAATGCCTACCGTAGAACTAGCTAATGCAGGGGCGTCATTCACTCCATCACCGACCATCGCGACTTTGCCGAACTGCTCACGGAGTGATTTGATGGTTGCCAATTTATCTTCCGGCATCAAATCTGATTTGACATCTGTTAAATTGAGCTGTTTTCCGATGGCGTTTGCAGCAAGTTGATTGTCGCCTGTCAACATGACTGTCTTTTGAATACCCAAATCGTAAAGTTTTTGAATGATTGTGGAACTGCTTGACCTGATTTGGTCTGCTACTGCAATATAGCCCTTAACTTCATCTCTTGATCCCAACAGCATAACTGTTTTGCCGACAGCCTGAAGAGCTTCCACTTCTTTTTGAATGTCACTGGACATCTTCAAGGTTTCTGTAAAAAGATTCGGACTGCCGATATAGTAAGTTTGATTATGAATCTCTGCTTTTGCACCTTTTCCGGTAATCGATTGGAAATTCTCCACTTCGGTTAAATTGATATTGGATTTTTCTGCTTTGCGCAAGATAGCAGAAGCTAAGGGGTGCTGAGACAATTTTTCGATAGATGCTGCGGTTTCCAAAACTTCATCAACACTCATATCCGACAAGGAGATGATGTCAGTGACTTCAGGTGTTCCTTGTGTAAGTGTCCCGGTTTTATCAAAAGCAATGACATTTAAACGGCCGGTTTCTTCCAAATGAATGCCGCCTTTGATCAAAACACCATTTCTTGCAGCATTTCCGATCGCTGTTACAATCGCTACAGGCGTCGAAATGACGAGAGCACAAGGGCAGCCTACTACCAACACCGCAAGACCACGGTAAATCCATTCACTCCATTCACCGCCAAAAAGAAGAGGAGGGAGCACGGCAACCAACATCGAAATTACTAATATAGCAGGTGTATAATATTTTGCGAATTTATCCACGAATTGTTGGGAAGGTGCACGTTCTGCCTGTGCTTCCTCCACTAAATGAATAATCTTGGCGATAGTAGTATCTTCAGATTTTTTCGTTACCCGTACTTCCAATGCGCCTTCTTCATTGAGCGTGCCGGCAAACACTTCATCGCCGATTGCTTTATGGACAGGAACGGACTCCCCGGTGATGGCTGCTTGATTGATCGAGGAAGCGCCTTTGGCCACTTCTCCATCCATCGCCAGTTTCTGGCCGGGTTTGATGACCATAATGTCGCCGATTTGAATATCGTCCACATCAACTTCCAATTCTTGTGCCCCGCGCTTAATGATGGCGGTATTCGGTGCAATATCCATGAGAGACCGGATGGAGTTTCGCGCTTTGTCCATCGAATATGTTTCCAATGCTTCGCTGATTGCAAACAGGAAGACGACGACTGCACCTTCGCCCCATTCGCCAATTGCGGCTGCCCCGATCACGGCGATAGTCATCAACGTGGTCATGTCGAATTGGAGTGTTGCCAGATTTTTGAACCCTTCTTTAAAAAGGCTGAAGCCTCCAATTAGAATCGCCAAAGCGAAAAGTCCGATGGTCATTGCATGCTCTTCACCAACTTGAACGGAAGAAATATATCCGAATATGAGAAAAAGAAGCGAAACGAATGTTGTTTGATTTTCTCTCTTTTTCCAAAAAGGGTCTTTTTTTTCGATAATTCGTTGTTTTTCGGGATACACCCGAATGCCGTCGAAAGATCCTGCTCGTTCCAATTGTTCGATTGAAGCTTCACCGGCAACTGTGATTTTTGAAGCACCAAAGTTCAGTTTTACATCTTCGACTGTCGGAATTTCACGGATGTTTTTTTCGAATTTAGCGGCACAGTTTGTACAGGACAGGTTTTGCAGTTGATAAACATTTTGATTTTCGCTCATTTGTACCGATCCTCCTCAGCGTGTTCAAATGCAATTCGGACTAATTGATGTACGTGTTCGTCGGTAAGCGAATAGAAAACCAGCTTGCCTCTCTTCTCATAGTCCGCCAACCCCATATTCCGCAAGTAGCGAAGATGATGAGAAGCAGTAGCGGTGGTCGTTCCCAAAATATTTGCTACATCGCACACACATAGTTCCGGTTCCAGTGTTAGCGCGTAAGCGATTTTTAAACGTGTTGCATCGGAAAGGGCCTTGAAAATTAGTTCTGCCCCTCGAATACCGACAAGTTTAGGCTGAACTCTTTCAATTACTTCTTCGTCATAACAAAAGGTTTGGCAAGTTTCTGGAGACTTATTAATTTCAATTTCATTCATTAGTATCCACCTCATTCAAATGGTCATTTGATTATATTCAGTGTAGGAAAAATTCATTGCTTTGTCAATTCTAATATTCAAAGCATTGTTTTAATGTTAATCGATACTTGTTAAAATGAATGAGGCAAAGAAATTACTGTGAACATTGAATGACGTTATAGTCTGGTGCGTAATCATTAGAGAAGGGAGTACGAAAATGAAGAAAATCCTATTGTTAACGCTATTTGTTTTATTGCTATCGTCTGCTGTCGTTTCCGCCCACACAGCATTGGAAGCGAGTTCACCCGCTGACGGAGAGGTAATGACTGAGGAACCGCGAGAAATTATACTGGAATTCAACACCCCTCTGGAGGAAGCGAGCTCTTTTACAGTAGAAAATGCTGAAGGAGAGGAAATTCCTTTTGGCATTACGCTTGAGGAACAAAAAATGATCGGAACACTAGGGGCTGCCATGGCAGATGGTGAGTATACCGTTAACTGGAAAATCATTGGAGCTGACGGACATCCGATTGAAGGGGCATATGCTTTTACGGTGAAGACGGCGGAAGAAACGTTTCCTGCGGAAGAGAATGAGGAGACAGTAGAGTCTGGCTCTGAAGATCCGGTGAAAGAAACTACGTCTCTGTTTGAGGAACAGTCAATTGATCAAGAAGAGTCCTCTGAAGCGCCGTATGTGATGGTGATTGTGCTAATGGTATTGGCGGTGATTGCCGGGGGGACATTGATGTGGGCAGCGAAGAGAAGAGGGAATTAAATGATTTGGATTTATACAACCGAAATGCTTCTCTACCTTTGTTTTTCGATTTTAATGGGTTCTTTGCTGATTCACCTGGTTCCTGACCACCAGAAACCGGAACTGAAAATCAGCAAACGTGTTCTGCAGATTTCCATTTTGGGAATCGTTTTCTTGTCAGTGGCGCCTGTCATCCGACTGATTTTATTTTTATATGAAGATATAGGATTAATGCTGACCATTCAAAATGTCATCGGGGAGTTCGAGGTAGGACAAGCCTGGTCGATCACGTTGATTCTTTCAATCTTCTTCTATCTTTTTATATCTGTTACTCCTGTATTTGAAAAGAAAGGTTTCATCGGAATCTCTCTTCTTTTCACTTTAGGACTTCTTATGGCTTTGGGATGGGGAAGCCATGCCGCTTCCTTAACAGACTGGAGTGGGTTTGTTTTTCATACATTGCATTTTACAGCCGTGACTGTGTGGATGGGAATTCTGCTTACAGTGAGTTGGTTTTCAATTTCGTCCCAGAACTGGCTGCCGTTTCTTAAGTGGTTTACACCAGTCGCTCTTATTTGCCTGACGGTCATCGGCGCAAGCGGAATTTTCATTATGACATTGGCCGTTGAGGTAGTGGAGTACCAGGATGCTTGGATGATGCCTTATGGTCAAGCAATTTTGATTAAACATTTGTTGGTCATCCCACTTTTGCTGTTTGCTTTTATAAACGGTATCCTAATCAGACGGAAGTTGCAGCGTGGTGACGAAATAAATCCAATACCATGGGCAAAAGCGGAAAGCCTGACCCTTCTCTTTATCTTTGCAGCAACAGGAGTATTGGGCCAACAAGAGCCTCCTCACTCTATCGAAGCATATTTGAAAGGGAACGGGGCATCTAAGCTTTTTGAATATTTACATGGAGGTCCAATTGATCCTGCCATGCACCTGCAATTCGATTTCAATTTGCTGGGACTGTTTTTTTTGATGCTGGGGTTTGCTTTCGGTGCGCTTGTCATTTATTGTTTTAAGCAAAAAGCGCCTGCCTATCTTTCGGTGTTGATGGGGTTATTCTGTGTTTTAGCGTTCCATGTAGGTTTAATGACGAGCATTCAATAAGTAACCAACTACAGAAAAGAGGATGAAAATGGAAAAGAAAAATAATAACAAGACATCAGGGATGAAATTGGCGGTTCTGGCGACCGTTTTAGTTTTAGGAATTATTGCTGTAATCGTAGTTGTAATGAATCAGCAAGAAACACCAGCTTTGGAAACAGCGCAGATTGATATAAGCAGCCAGCCAACTCTTGGTGAAAGTGATGCACCTGTGACTGTTGTTGAATTTGGCGACTTTAAATGTCCATCCTGCAAAGCTTGGGGAGAAACAGTTTATCCCCAACTAGTAGAGGACTATGTCAATACAGGAGAAGTGAAATTTGCTTATATCAACGTCTTCTTCCACGGAAATGAATCAATTTTAGGTTCTTTGGCTGCGGAATCTGTTTTCGAGCATAGTCCGGAAGCATATTGGGAGTTCCATAAAGCATTATACGAAGCACAACCGGTCGTGGACCATGACGCCGCTTGGATCACGCCAGAAAAAGTGTTGGAAGTGGCATCTGCATTTCCTGCCATTGATCAAACACAGCTGCAAGAAGACATGAAACAAGTTGCGCAGCAAGAAGAACTTGAAGCGGATGAAGCGTTAGTGGAGGAAGCTGGAGTTACTCAAACCCCCACCATTGTGATCAATGGTCAACAACTCGAAGATCCGTTCGACTACGACGCCATAAAAGCCTTAATTGAGCAGGAATTGGCGGGTGAAGAATAATGGAAGAAACACAGACGGAATCTCGAATAAGTAGTCTGTTGCTTTACGGGGCATGGTTTGTCTCACTGATTGCCATGCTTGGCAGTCTGTATTTCAGTGAAATCGAGGGCTTTATCCCTTGTGAACTTTGTTGGTATCAACGGATTTCCATGTATCCATTAGTTTTAATTCTAGGTATCGCCACATTTAAAAACGATTTGCAAGTGCCGCGATATGTTTTGCCTTTGTCTCTTTTAGGGGGAAGTATCTCTGTCCTGCATTATTTGGAACAAAAGGTCCCTGGATTTGGAGGGATCAAACCTTGTGTTAATGGCGTTCCGTGCAGTTCCGAATATATCAACTGGATGGGTTTCATTACTATTCCATTTTTGGCTCTGATTGCGTTTGTATTAATCACGATTGCTATGCTGATACTGGCGCTTAAAAAAACAGATGCTTGATTTTTCAATTGCTTTAAATCATTGTTTCGTTTAACTGTGTTGGTGAACAAGGGACGATTAGCCAAACTTATAAAAAAATATCCTAGGGTTAATATGGAAGGAGGCAGGAAAAGTACAATTTACTGCTTGGAGGAGAGATATGAGACACCGTTTTGCTTTATATACGGCTTACATGACCGTATTCGCCCTAATTTTAGGGAATTTAGTTGTGGCAACAAATGCTGGTGATGCATGTGGAACAGACTGGCCGATATGCAACGGAAAAATTATTCCCGATTTTACCCAATATAAAGTACTGATTGAATATTCCCATCGCGTATTTACCAGCTTATTGGGTTTCGTAATCCTGCTTAATTTTATAGTTGCATGGAAAAGAAGACACCCAAAAGAATCTTCAGTTAAAGTATGGGCGCTACTCACAATGATCCTACTGCTAGTCCAGTCACTGGTTGGCGCGCTGAATGTAGTGTGGGGAACGCCACCCGGTTTTACCACAATAGACGTGACCATCAGTCTGTTTCTGTTAATGAGCACTGTTTTTTTAACAACAGCGTTACAGCGTACGCGCATCCGCTCAGATGAAAAAGCCCGAGCAGAAAACAGCCGCTATCGCATCCTAATTACACCGGCGTTTTTGGCGTTCAGTCTGTTTTTCCTGGAAATCATTGTAGGAGCTTTCTTCAAACACAGTGGAGCCAGCAAAATTTTGCACAACATCGCTGCCAACGAATTACTGATAAGTTCGGCTTCCCTCTCGCAATTCATTTACAATGTCCATGGAATAAGCAATGCAATCATCCTGATTAGCGCAGCGTATTTGCTGTTCTGGTCCGTCCGTCGCCGAGTACTTGTTAAAGAGTCGGTTTCATTTTTTGTGCTCCTGGTTTTAAATGGGGTAACAGGCTACTTAACACAAATCTCAGGACTTGAAGAATGGACTTCTTCTTTGCATATGATTATTGTCATTGTAACCGTGTTTCAAGGGGCATATCTACTTTCAAAATCTTATTTTGGTCCCTATTATATAGCTAAGTTAGCGGCGGACGGAATTTAAGAGTGCAATTAACATATTTATTTGCAAGTAACAGTAGAGCATACGTTTCGGCACCGTCATCAATCCTATCCAGCTCAATGTGGAACGATAGGCACAATTAATACACTGGAGGTGTCCGCATGGCAGAAGTCAGTTTACTCCTCGCTTTCGGCGCAGGACTTTTATCGTTCATCTCTCCTTGTTCCCTTCCCTTGTACCCGGCTTTTCTATCCTATATTACCGGGGTGTCAGTCAATGACCTAAAAGCTGGAAAGGGAATGATGAGGAGCACGGCTTTGATTCACACTATTTTATTTTTATTCGGGTTTTCCATCATTTTTTTAGCATTGGGCTTGTCAACGTCACTTATTGGAAACTTTTTCTTGGAATATCAAGTCCTTTTACGACAGCTTGGCGCCATTTTGATGGTGTTTTTCGGTTTGGTCTTAACCGGGATTTTAAAATTCGATTTTCTGCTTTCGGATAAGAAGTTTCAATTTCAGAAAAGGCCATCCGGATACGTGGGTTCTGTCTTGATCGGCATCGGTTTCGCAGCTGGATGGACGCCGTGTACCGGTCCCATACTGGCGGGCGTGATTGCGCTAGGTGTCGCAGATCCGGACCGGGGACTTCTCTACATGCTATTTTATGTCCTCGGGTTTTCGATCCCTTTTCTCCTGATGTCATTATTTATTGAGAAAATGAGCTTCTTAAAGAAAAGAAGTGCTCTTTTCATGTCAGTTGGCGGGGCACTGATGATTCTAATGGGTGTTTTACTCTACTTTGATATGATGACTGAAATTATTAATTTCCTATCGCAGTTTACGGGTGGATTCACTGGGTTCTAATAAATCAGCAAGATTAATTAAGAAAAAGGAGGTTTCGAATACATGGCTACAAAAAAGAAGAATCGTTTATTCATGAGGACAGCCATTCTGCTTGTCATGGTAGGCGCTATTGCTTTTACCATCTATAACGGGGTGATAAAGGAGAAAAATGAATTGCTGCAAGTTGGCGATCAGGCACCAGATTTTGCACTGACTGATTTGAACGGGGATCGGCATCAGCTGTCTGATTATAAAGGCCAAGGGGTGTTTGTGAACTTTTGGGGGACTTGGTGCAAACCGTGTGAGAAAGAGTTTCCACTGATGGACAGACAGTATCAAGTTTACAAAGATCAAGGTGTACAGATACTGGCCGTCAACATTGCTCAGTCGGATTATGAAGTAAGGCAATATGCGGAACAGCGGAATCTGACGTTTCCCATTGTCATCGATAAGGATAAAAGCGTGATGGAAGCTTACAACATTCGCCCTCTTCCTACTACGATTCTGGTTAATCCCGAAGGGAAGATAACGAAAATCATTACCGGGGAGATGTCTGAAGAGGATATTGTCAGCTACATGGAAGAAATCAAACCCGAATAAGGAGATTTTTAGGATGGAAAACTTGCAGTGCCAATGTGGTCATGTAAATCCGCTGGGTACAAAGCTTTGCGAATCGTGCGGGCGGTCTTTGACTGATAAAGAACAAAACAGCAAATTGGTGGATATGCGCTATGAAGGAACGGCTAGACGTTCACAAACCTATAACAAATCCATCATCGACAAAATCTGGAACTTCTTTTCAAGCGTGAAAGTGGGCGTCAGTATTATTGTTATCCTGCTGGTTGCAGCGGCCCTTGGCACAATCCTCCCGCAACAAGCTTTTGTTCCAGCAAATACAGAAGCGACTATCAAAGCATATTATGCCGATACTTATGGCAGCGTTGGCCGCGTCTATCATTTTCTCGGTTTTCACGACTTATACAGTTCCTATTGGTTTATCGCATTAGTCGGGATGTTGGCGATTTCGTTGGTGATTGCCAGCTTAGACCGTTTTGTTCCTCTTTATAACTCGTTGAAAAATCAACGAGTTCTGCGCCATCCCAGCTTTATGGAAAAACAGCGCGTCTATGCGCAGGGGCCTGGAGCTGACGATACACTGCAAAAAACCGAGGCAAAATTGAAGGAATTGAAGTACAAAGTCCGAACGGATAAAAACGGGCTTTTAGCAGAAAAAGGGCGTTTCTCCAGATGGGGACCATATGTCAATCATATCGGTTTGATCATTTTTCTCGTCGGCGTCATGTTGCGGATGATCCCCGGTTTTTATGTCGATGAAACACTATGGATCCGGGAAGGGGAAACACGAGCCATTCCCGAAGTGCCGGGATACAGCTTGGAAAATGTAAAGTTTGCACTGGAAACGTATACGGGTGAAGGCGAAGAAGCCAGATTCGGTGAAGCCCTCGACCGTGTGGGAACGGTCGCGAAAAACTACCAGACAGATATCGTGCTGTATCAAGCGCCGAATAACAGTTTGCCAGGGGAAACTGATAACTTGGAAGTTGTCAAGGAGTATCCTATCCGTGTAAACCAGCCATTAAAGTTTGATGGCTATGCCATATATCAAATGGATTACAAACTGAATGAACTAAAAACCATGACGTTCGCGCTGACAGACCAAGAAACGGAGGAATCGCTGGGTGAGTTGACCATTGATTTGATCGATCCAAATGAAAGCTACGAATTGAAGAATGGATCGACAGTAAAACTGCTCGGTTATTATCCGAATTTCTCCGGATTTGAAAACGGTGAGCCGCAAACGGCAAGCCCGCTGCCAGACAATCCAGGTTTTCTTGTGAAGATGACCACACCAGCAACGCCGCAAGGGGAAACCAGTTTCATCACCATCCAAAACACCATCGAGCCTTTCGGACCCAATCAATATAAATTGACTTTTCAAAACGCTGAGATGCGCAACGTTTCAGGATTGACGGTCCGTAAAGACAGCACTCTCCCAATCCTGGGTCTTGGAGGCTTGATTTTTATGATAGGGGTAGCACAGGGGATGTACTTTAACCACCGACGTTTCTGGTTGCAACAAACCGACAGCGGCGACATTCTGCTTGCTGGACATACTAACAAAAACTGGTTCGGCTTGAAGAAAGATCTCGATCAAGTTTCTGCATATGCATCACTCCCTGCTTATACCGACCAGCAGGAAGAAACGGAAAAGGAAGGTGAACCGCAATCATGACATTAACCGCCATCAGTTCGAATTTACTGTATATCGCTTTCTTTGCGTATTTGATTGCCACATTCGTATTTGGAGGAGCTGTTAAAGGCAATAAAAAAGGGTCGTTCAACTCGGAACAGCGCTGGGGAAAAGTAGCGATTACCATCACCGTGATCGGCTTTCTTGCACATTTAGGTTATTTTTTCACCCGCTGGGTGGTGTCTGGACATGCACCTCTCAGCAATATGTTTGAATTTACGACAGCGTTCGGCATGACGCTTGTAGGAGGATTCATCATTCTTTATTCCCTTTATAAAACACCCGTTTTAGGAATGGTTGTATTGCCGGTTGCCTTGCTGATTATTGCGTATGCAAGCATGTTCCCGAATGAGATCAGTCCTTTGATTCCCGCGCTTCAAACAAACTGGCTGGCGATTCATGTCAGCACGGTTGTCATTGCGGAAGGGATATTGGCGATGAGTGCAGCAGCGGGGTTAATTTACTTGCTTAAAGTGGTTGATTTGTCGAAAAAGTCAAAGCAGCGATTTTGGCTGGAAGGGATTCTGTATTTTTTAGTGCTAGTAGTTGGATTTGTGATTTCAAGTTCTTACTTCACCCTGACAAATTATGAAACCACCTTTCAATATGTCAACAAAGATGGACAAGAAGCCACAATCATTTATAACATGCCCCCTATTTTTGGTATGAATGAATCGGTTCCATTGACAGAAGACACCATGACACCACTAGCTGAAACCCCACCGTTAGTAGATGCTAGTAAACTGACGACCGTCACTTGGTCTTTATTAGTTGGAACTGTTTTATATGTGTTAATTAGATTGATTGTCCGCCGGAGAATAGTGCAGCTCATTCAACCACTAATGAAAAGTGTTAATATTCAATTGATGGATGAAATTAATTACCGCGCAGTGATTATCGGCTTTCCGATATTTACTTTAGGGGCGCTGGTCTTTGCGATGATTTGGGCCCAAATCACCTGGTCTCGATTCTGGGGGTGGGATCCGAAAGAAGTCTGGGCGTTGGTTACTTGGTTATTCTATGCAGCATATCTGCATTTACGTCTCGGGAAAGGATGGCAAGGTGAAAAATCAGCCTGGTTGGGTGTAATCGGTTTTGCGATTATTATGTTCAATTTAATAGTTGTCAACTTAATCATTGCTGGATTGCACTCCTACGCATAAAAAGGCATCCTAAGAGTTCTTTTTGCTGTGATTTATGAGTTAAGAACGACTTTGGGGTCGGTTCGAGAAGCTTTCATTGGTTTACGAGCAATTCTTAAAGGAAAGTGATCAAGCAGCAGAAATCTCTCCTTATATTTGTTCATTCAATGCTCAAATATAAGGAGGTTTCTCTCTTCTTTCGCATGCTATAGTCGAGAACTAGTAACCATGCAGAAAACCGAGGTGAAAAACGTGTTCAGAAAGTTTGTGATTTTATTATTTGTCGTATTTTTCATGGTGCTGCTTATTTTTACAGCCGTCATGTTTTTGCAAAATGAAATCGAAGTTTTTTCGAATGAAGATGTGACCTTAGCAATTGAAAAGCCTATGTTCATCAACTTAAGCGAGCCAGCAGTTAATGAAAAAGGCAGTGATAAGACGGCTGTCTATGATTTATCTTTGCTTGGCTTGAATATCGGAACTTATAGACTTGTCGAGCGGACACTTGAAAACGGCACATCTCTCATTTTTGAAGAAATTGAAAATACCGGATGGATTCCATACGTGCTATCCTTGAATGTCAAAAATCTGGCTGAGGCAGACTTCAAGTCATGGAATCCGGAAACTGCGGCAAGCCTGGACGAGGAAATCTACGGCCCGGACCCGACAACAAATCCTTATGGAGTCTTTACTAGAGAAAATACAGAAATTCTGCAGGGGAATGTCTTCGTTTCAAGTAATCTACAGCTGGAAAACGGTGACTGGATACAGGAACTTCGACACGAAATCCCTGAATTCACTTTAGAGGAAGGCGATTTAGCTAAAAATTACTGGCTGCCGCCAAAACATCAGAGCCAAACCTGGATGATGGTCGCACAGGAACCATTGTTTGAAACGGAAGAAGCGGAAGATGAGTGGATCATGTTTTCACTTGAAAACCGCCTGGCCCAGTTAAACTGGTTGACGCCTAAAGGGCCATTCGTTAAACTTCCATTGACCGACGATCCTCGTACACAATTAGCCTATGGCTATATAACAAAACGGACGGCAGATTTAAGTTCCATCGAATGGAATGAAACCTCGCCTTCCCTGTTCTTTGAATCCATGATTTTGAATTCAGAAATCTACTTGCAGCCATAATCCAAAACCCGCTGAAGTATCGAATTCAGCGGGTTTTGGATTATACACTGATGAATTGGCCATCCGATGTCAACAATCAATTCCTATTCGTTACGAAGTCTTTCGAGTTCCTGTAACTCCTTAGAGCCGCAAGGGCTCGGAATTATGAAATTAATTCAATTAATATCCATGTGCCAGCAGGTGAGAACACTAAATTGCTGTGGACAAACAGTATCAAGTATACAAGGACCAAGGTTTGCAGATACTGGCTGTTAACATTGCCCAATCGGATTATGAAGTGAGGCAATATGCGGAACAGCGTAATCTGACGTTTCCCATTGTCATCGATAAGGATAAAAGCGTGATGGAAGCTCACAACATTTGCCCCCTTCCTATCATGATTTTGACCAATTCAGAGGGGGAAATCATAAAAATCATTACAGGTGAAATGTCCGACCAGGATATTGCAAGCTACATGGAACAGACAAAACCGAGCTGTTCCGAGGAGAATTCCTAAAAGCATTATGGGGTCCGAGCTTTTGAAGAATTGATGCAAAGGGAAAAATAGAAAAAATATTTTTCTTGAGGATGGAATAGGTTAACAGAAATAGTGATGGCAGGTGTGAAAAATATGAAAACGAAAATCAGGAAAAGAAAGCGAAACGGTGCAAATAGGCAATTCGTTGCTTTTGGGTCGGTTATTGCTATCTTATCTATATTGGTAATCTTTGCATTGATGCTAGTTTCCGGAAAAGCGGACGATAGTCCTTTGAAGAAGTTTGCTCAACAAATGTTCGAACCGGAAATACCAAAGGAAAACATCCCTCTTTACAAGGAGGCTGCTAATGCATACGATATCCCTTGGACCTTATTGGCTGCACACCATCGCGTGGAAACCAAATTCTCTGCCATGGATCCTCTTTTGTCACCAGTCGGTGCGGAAGGGCATATGCAATTTATGCCATGTACATTTGTCGGATGGAGTCATCCGACCTGCAAGGATTTGGGGAAGGGCAACATAAGCGAAAGTGAAAAAACGGATCCTGCTATCATTCAGGAATATGGCGGGTACGGAGTGGATGGCAATAAGGACGGGATAGCAGATCCGTATGATCTGCAAGATGCATTATACAGTGCAGCTAATTATTTATCCCAGCATGGCGCCTCTGAAGGGGATCTGGAGCAGGCGATCTCCACCTATAATCACAGTGATGAGTATTTGAAAGACGTACTCTTCTATTACTATAAATACGAAGAACAGTATTAAAAAGAATAAACAGCTTCACAATTATGTTAAATGCAGGACAATACAAAAAGGGCAGATGTGCTGGAGCCAGCCATCTGTCCTCTTTGTATTGCTAATATTAATCGCCAGGCAAAAGTTCACCGTTTTCTTTATCATAGAACCGCAATAAATCTCCCGCAATAATCGATTCCGAGTACTGCAGTTCTGTAAGAGCCTGTTCGATGTAAGGCGCACATAACTGTTTATCAACCTCTTCAGCAGTACCATTCTCATAACAAATATTTTCTGCAAAGACGTATTGATCAGTTACAAAGCGTCCATCGCGAAAGATAACAAATTCCTCTCGCTCTTCTGAAAACAAATCATCGCCGAACTGCAAATCTGTCGAAGTATCGATGCCCATCAAGCTAAGGATTGTCGGACGCATATCGATTTGACCGCCAATTTCTTCATTGATACCGCCTTTCCCTGAACCGGGAATGTGGACGAAAAATGGTACCCGTTGCAGCTTGGCAGACTCATAAGGTGTAATTTCCTTGCCCATGTATTGGGCCATGGCTTCGTTATGATTTTCTGAAATCCCATAATGGTCACCATACATTACAATGACGGAATTTTCATAAAGCCCATTTTCTTTCAACTCCTCGAACAAGGACTTAACAGCCTCATCCAAGTAACGGACTGTTTGGAAATAGCGGTTCAACGTCCCCGAATTCGAGTCAAACGCATCAATCATCTTATCTTCTTCGTCCAGCGTAAATGGGTAATGGTTAGTCAAGGTAATTAAGCGGCTGTAGAAAGGCTCCTGCATTTCAGTCATATTCGCAACAGATTGTTCAAAGAAAGGAATATCCTTCAAGCCCCAGTTGACGGCTTGGCCTTTTTCTACAGTAAAGCTGTCCAAATCTAAAAATTCATCGATGCTCAGTGAGTCATACATCATGTCACGATTCCAGAAACTTTTCGTATTCGCGTGTTGCACACTGGTGGAATAGCCCTTGCTTCCAAGCTTTTCAGCCATGGAATTAAATGTATTTCCACTATGAGTGAAGAATACGGCACCGCCGCTTCGAGGATACAAGGACGTTTCCAGCAGAAATTCGGAATCTGAAGTTTTCCCAAGCCCAGTTTGATGATAGAAGTTTGGGAAATAAATAGTGTCTTCATCTTCGGTCAATTCATTCAAGAAAGGTGTGATGGTTTGTCCGTTCATTTCATTATTGATCGGAAACGACTGCATGGATTCCAAGGCTACTATAATCAGGTTTTTTCCTTCGGCTATACCCGACATTTCAGCTGACGGAGCTATTTGATTGCTGCGTATATAATTATTCACCTCCACCAGATCCGAACTCTCAGCAAATGTTCGCTGTACCTGGGAACGGGACTGGATAAAAAGATCGTAAAGATGATAATTGTACATTCCTAAATTCTTCACAAGCATTTCCCGGTCAAAACTGCGTGTCAGAAGTTGAGGTCTTTCCGTTTCAGCCAGGCCCAAGTTCAAGAAAAGCACAGCGGCAGATAAGATGAAATAGACCTTACGCTGAACCGCAGAGGATATTGTCTCCCGGGTTTTTATTCGAATAAATTTGATGGCCAGCAACAATACAATAACATCGATGAAATAAAATACATCGGTAATGTAAATGCTGGCAGCTGTGCTTGCACCAAGATCCCCAAAGTTGTCTGTCTGAAAGAGCACTGGCAATGTAATAAAGTCAGTGAAAAACCGATAGAAGACGACATTTCCATACAAAATACCGGAAGTAAGAAGAGATGCAATGAATAAATAACGGTTTTGATTTTTCACACTTTTTAAAAATAGGGACAGTCCATAAAAAAATAACAATAAACTTAAAGGACTCAAAAAAAGGATGAGTTCCTGAAGGGGATTATCAATTGTAATTGAAAAACTGGTTTTATAAACTGTATAAGTTTTGAGCCAGGTTGCAACGATAGCCAGTGCCAAGATTGAATATTTTGGCCATTCTTTTTTTAACATAAAAATTCTCCTTTGTAATTCTGCCGGGAAAGAGTTTCTCGATTTCCCGTTTATGATGAAAGTTTTGAGACTTCTGGCAGGCATTTTACGCCATACTAGTAACTCGAGGTAACACCCGTATTTAATAAATTGTGTTTAGCGTAACATAAATACAGCTGAAAATCGTTTCCAGCAGGTTCAGTTCAGTCCTTCAATAGTGTATGTCTTATGTGATTAATTGTAAAAAGAAGAGAGCGTGAAGTATCTTGTGTAAATGACTTCACAAGGAATTCTTATAGCTTCTAAAGTTAACATATGATTGCTTACCGGAAGCTGCAGTAATACTAATCGCAAAATACAAAAGGGAAAAGCAGTGCTGATCAGCATGGCTTTTCCCTTTTGTCCGTATAAGTGTACTTTTACGAACGCTTTGAACTATGAATAAGAAGGAGGAGAGAAAGTAGCAGTTTCTTTTATTTATTCCAACTCTGTATTTTCTTCCTGTAGAAGTGCTTAAAAATGTCTGCAATTTAAGGTTGTCTGTTTTTCTTAATGTTATGATATTTCTTAAGTTAATTTACTCACATCGTGTTAGGAAGGGGAAAACGCATGAACAACCCAGTAGTCATCATCGGTGCAGGTTTAAGTGGCCTTCGCGCTACGTCATTATTAACTGAAAAAGGAATTTACTGCCGAATTTTGGAATCGAGAGACAGAATTGGGGGAAGGGCTTTGAGTGCTACTGTTCCGAACAGACCGGACCTTGGCAGATTCGACCTTGGCCCAACATGGTTCTGGCCCCAGTATGAGCCGCAGATGGCGGCTCTTGTTAAAGAACTGAACTTAGCAACGTTTATCCAACAGAATGACGGAGACATGCTGGTGGAACGGTTCCAGATCAAACCGCCAGAGCGCTGTGTATTGCAGGAGAATATGGATGAAAGGGGTGTCCGGTTAACGGGAGGCATCCAATCGCTTATCGATGCGCTGGCAAAGTCGATTCCTCCGGAAATGATTAAGCTGCAAATGCAGGTCAAAAGGATTCGGATGGATGAAGCCGGAAATGTCACGGTTGAAGCCGAACAGGCAAATGGGACAATAGAAAACATTCCTGCGGCGGCTGTCATTTTAGCTTTGCCGCCTCGTCTGGTGGCACACCACATTGAATTTGCTCCACCGCTTCCGCCGGATCTGCTCGCGGATATTGCAGA
Organism: Planomicrobium sp. MB-3u-38; assembly: GCF_002836425.1. Lineage (NCBI taxonomy): Bacteria > Bacillati > Bacillota > Bacilli > Caryophanales > Caryophanaceae > Planomicrobium > Planomicrobium sp. MB-3u-38. Next base: position 25,061 of record NZ_PJBO01000073.1, read on the forward strand.
AAAACCTACGTGGATGGGTTCACAGGCCAAGGCCGTTGCCGTTTACGAGACACCGTTCTGGAGAAAAGCCAGACTTTCCGGGCTTGTGTTGAGTTCTGCTGGTCCGATGCAGGAGATCTATGATGCTTCTCCTACAAGTGGTGCAGGTGCACTATTTGGTTTCTTTGGCATACCTGCGGAAGTGCGTGAACAGATGGGTCAAGAAAAAGTCATAAAATTGGTTGCAAACCAGTTGGTCAAGCTCTTTGGAAAGGAAGCTGAAAATCCACTGGCTATTCTCTATAAAGACTGGGCGAGCGATTCGAAAACGGCAGTTGAGGAAGACTCCAGCCCTTTTAAGAATTACAACAGCTATGGCCAACCACCGGCAGCCGGCAGCTGGGAAAAGAAAGTGGTCTTTGCCGGTACAGAGACGAATGCCCAGTATAGCGGACATCTCGAAGGGGCACTTCAGTCAGCGGTACAGGCAGTTTTCAAAGTCACTCATTAAGTTGACTAAATTTGATTACCGGAAAAGGAAAAGGCTTTATTCATAAAGAGTTTTTCTTGATCTGTGATAAAAAAAGTTAAATTGAGTTTACATATCATGAGGTTACCGTAAGTTGTTTAAATATAATATGAGGAAAGAATCAAAGCCCTTTTCGTTGATCCTTTTTTTGACCCTTTTTTGAATCCATACAAAAAAACGCCATGTATTGAACTTTGGGTATTTCCATCCCCTTTTTCAATGCAAGGCGTTTTTAGTTGTTTTATGTTTTTAGGTCCGTGCCCCTGGTTACTGCATATAACAATCGGGACGTTTTTTCCTTGCACACTTTATCCTGTCGCTCAATTTCTCCATCTGTCCTTTAAATGGCTAATACACTTCAACTTGCCCCATCATGCCATTATCTTCATGTTCCAAAATATGGCAATGGAAAACGAAAATACCTTCTTCAGGGAACGTGACAAGTAATTTCACCCTTTCACCAGGCTCGACCAGCACGCTATCTTTTAACCCTTGTTCGTTCGGCTGGGGTTCCTTGCCATCACGGGAAATGATTTTGAATTGAGTGCCGTGAATATGGAAGGGGTGGATCATGCCGCCCATCATATCCGGCTTATTGTAAACTTCCCATACTTCCGTAACGCCTTGTTCCTGGCGCAGATCGATGCGGTCCGGATCAAATTTCTTGCCGTTGATCGTCACCATATCCATCATTCCGAACAACTCAATTTCCTTCGCGACAGGCATCGCCTTTTCCTGTTCGCTCAGGAATGGCTCATCCGCTGTCCACGTTTCAGCCGAACCAGCCGGAGAATCATCGAGAGCTACATCAAACGGCAGTAATTCTGCGCCTTCCTCATTGATGATGGCCAGGGACTCCTCATCAGTCATGGATGAAAAGTCGATCAGAATCTCAGCGCGCTCCGAAGCGGCTAGTGTCAGCGTCTCGGTTTCAACCGGTTCATCCAGCAAGCTACCATCAGAAGCAATTTGCGTGAAGCTGGCGCCGTTGCTCAAGCGGAATGTGTAATTTCGCGCATTCGCTCCGTTCAAAAGCCGAAAGCGCATGACGGGTTTAGTGACGGTCAGTTTGGGATTAACGGTTCCATTGACGATAGAGGTATCGCCTAAGGTTCCGTCAACATCCATGAGGCTATCGTAGTTCAATTGCTTGTTTTCATCAAACAAGCGGTCCTGGAAAATGAGGGGGATATCATCAACTCCGTACTCATTAGGAAGCTCGGGCTCAGAGCCAGATGCCTCATCAATGAGCAGCATCCCGGAAAGGCCTTTGAAAACTTGTTCAGCTGTTGAGCCATGGACATGGGGATGGTACCACAGGGTGGCAGCCGGCTGATCCGCTTCTAAAGTGATGATTTGGCTGTCACCCGGCTGGATATCACCGCGTGGGCCGCCATCTATTTCACCAGGAACTTCAAGACCGTGCCAATGGAATGTTGTCGGCTCATCCAATTCATTTGTGATTTTGACAGTTACACGTTCGCCTTCTTCCAGCCTAAGCGTGGGACCCAGCAGATTGCCGTTATACCCGTAGGTGTCAGTCGAGACGCCCTCGAAAAATTCAGTGGCGCCTTCCTGGGCGGTAACTTCATAATCGAATTCTTGGCCTTGTTGCTTTTCCAAGACAGGGGGGATAAGCAGCTCGTTAATCCCTTCGGAGGATTCGAGGGACGGCACATTCCCATGGTCCATCGCGCCTTCTTGATTCATGCCGCCCATGCTCTGACCATCCATATTTCCATTGCTCATCGGTGACTCCTGTGATTGTTTAGAACTTTCATTGTCGCTGCAGCCCATTAAGATGAAACTGAGGGCGACTGAACCTAAAATCATTTTTCTCATTTCTTTGATTTCCTTTCATTGCAAGTATTTTTAGGTGAATCTTTAAGCTTTGTTTGCAGGAAGCTTATTCATTTGCCGGCGGCATGTAGGGATACTGCTGGCATTGAGGAACCGAGCAAGCTCGCGCAGAGCTGATTGTGATGTTTAATGAAGTCTAGTAGATACGATACATACAAAAAGGATTTATCTACTTTCACGTAAATCTGGGCTCTCTCAGCATTTTCTGTTCGATAATCGGGTGAGAGATTTAAAATTTTCTCGCTTATCCTCCATTCTATGATTTTATTAATGCAGTATACGCGCAATTTGTTGAAAAAGTATGGAGAAATAAGTGAAAAGAATATTTTTATCAATCGAGAAAGCATCAAGAATGAGATTCAAACAAACCAGCAATATGATGAGCCACATTTGTTGAACAGAAATTGTAACAATCAATCGATAATATGTGCATAAAAAAGCAAACGATTTCAGAAAAACCGTTCGTCTCTGGTATTCTTCATTGATCCGAAGAGTAGAACGCCTCATATATTTTGCCGATTTTTCGTTTAAATTCCTCTACATGAACAATTCTAGCTTCTCTTAGCATCTCTTTTCCATCAGCAAATAAAATGAGGACCGGTACTGTGAAAATAGAGAGAAAACCGACAAGTTCGGGAATGTCCTCGGCATTTGCAAGACTTGTTTGGATACGCGGAAAGTCATGCATAACTTCCTCCACCTGGGGAAGTAAACCGTGGCAGACACTTCAATGAGTTGTTAAGACATAGAGAAACTGCAATCCCGGTTCTTCACTAAAAGACTTCACTTCTTCCATTGAGGCAAGTTCTTTCATTTTTTCACTCCTAAATTCTTTTTACTTATATACCCTCTTTGGAGAAGGTAAAGCGACTAAGGAGAGCGGAAGGTTTTATCCGTGGAGGCTCATTTATACCCTTCAAAGTAGGAAGACAATTGAGAGCAGGCTTTGAATATGCGATCCCCAGATGGGCGAAAGGTTATCAAATGGGTTTCAAATTTGTCTGGATATAATTAACTTACTTTATATGCTCCGGATTCTATTCGCTTTGCCAGATGTATTTGATTCATCAAACTTTAGAGGCCAATGATTTCATAAATAAATGAAAGAAGAAAAATTCAGGAGTTCAGTACTCTGTTAACATCCGACTTATAGGAGAAGCAGGGACGGTAGTGATCCTTAAAGTTAAAGTTTGAGTCGTGCAGCTAATCGGCTGGCACGAGTCCGGTATGGCACCTGGCTCATGCCAGCCGATTTTTGTTTAATTCGTTCGACTTGAGTTGACAATTTGCATAGTAAAAAAGAAAGTATAGATTTAAATAACCCTTATTTTCAAGGTGCTTTTATGGTTTTTGACAAAGGTAATTAAAAGACTTGACAACAACCGATTACAAATGTAAACTAATAACATGAAGTCGAGTACAAATGTAAGCTTTTATGAGGCTTTTACAAATAGTGATGACAGATGGAAATTATGACCACCTGCCGGATTACAACTGCTAAAGAAGAAAGGGAGTGAAATCATGCATACTGAAGCCGATTTTAAAATTACCGATTCCGAATGGGAAATCATGCGTGTCGTTTGGGCGCAAGAGACCGTTACCAGCAAAGAAGTCAGGGAAGTGTTGCAGCAAAAAAGGGACTGGAAGCCGGCGACGACTAAAACGTTCATTGGAAGGCTTGTAACTAAAGGCATGCTTCATACCGAAATAGACGGAAAGAAGTTTATCTATTCCGCTACGGTCAGTGAAAGAGACTTTATCAAGAGTACCCTCTATGAAACATTCGAGAATATCTGCAATAGAGACGTAGGCAATACAATCGTTGACTTAATTTCAAAAGCAACGTTGAGTTTTCAGGATATCGAAAAATTGGAAAAGGCACTTGAATTGAAGAAAAAAGAGGCCGTTGAAGAAGTCCCGTGCAGTTGTGTTCCCGGACAGTGTAAATGCAAGGGTCATACTTGTTCATCGAGGCACTAAACTGGCACCGAAAAGAAAAAGGTGAAAAAGGAGAGAGAATCATGAAGAAAATTACTCTGGAAATTACCGGAATGAGCTGTGCTCATTGTGTGAATAAAATTGAAACGGCATTGCAAGACCTTCAAGGCGTTGAAAAAGCGAAAGTCAACCTGAAAAAAGGGACTGCCAAGGTTAAATATGATGATAAAGTCCAAGGGGTGGACAACTTGACGGCTGCCGTAAAGGAAGCCGGATATGAAGCTGAACCGGTTCTTTAGAAAAGGAGTTGAAAAAGAATGACAACAGAAACATTGACAATAGAAGGCATGACGTGTGCCTCTTGTGTGCAGACAGTAGAAAAAGCAACCCGGAAATTGCCGGGTGTACAAGAAGCCAATGTAAACTTGGCTACTGAAAAATTGAATGTCAGTTTTGACGAGAGCGAGGTATCCGTACCGGATATCCAAGCGGCTGTTGATAAGGCCGGGTATAAGGCATTAACAGTGACTGAGCAGAAGTCATTTAATGTAACCGGGATGACGTGTGCCTCTTGTGTCCAAACCATTGAAAAAGCCACAAGGAAAATGGACGGGGTCATCGAAGCGAATGTCAATTTGGCTACGGAAAAACTGCTGGTCCAGTACGACCCGGCAAGGGTGTCGGTATCAGCTATTACGCAAGCAGTTTCAGATGCAGGATATGAAGCAAAGGAAGACATGGAAACATCGGATTCGGCCAACGAAGAAAAAGAGAAAAAACAAAAGAGCATTAAAGCCATGTGGAGACGATTCTCAGGTTCAGTCGCCTTCACCATTCCCTTGCTCTATATCTCGATGGGCCATATGGTAGGCTTGCCACTGCCGGAAATAGTAAATCCAATGGAAAATCCGGAATGGTTTTCACTGCTCCAACTCATTTTGACGCTACCGGTCATGATTCTTGGCTGGAATTTTTTCACAGTAGGCTATAAGACGTTATTTAGAGGACATCCAAATATGTATTCTTTGGTCGCCTTAGGAACCAGTGCGGCATTCCTCTACAGTCTAGGGGCAACACTAGCGATTTGGTTAGGTTATTCCGGTTATGCAGAAAATCTCTATTACGAGTCTGCCGCTGTCATCCTGACGTTGATTACGCTGGGGAAATACCTTGAAGTCAGTTCCATGGGTAAAACATCAGAAGCCATTGAAAAATTGATGGGATTAGCGCCAAAGACTGCACTGGTTGTAAGAAATGGAGAAGAAACAGAAGTTTCTGTTGATGAAGTAGTTGTAAGGGATATTGTCATCGTTAAACCAGGTGAAAAAATACCAGTCGATGGTGTGGTAACAGAAGGCATAACATCTGTTGACGAATCCATGTTGACGGGTGAAAGCATTCCAGTAGAAAAGAATGCTGGCGACAATGTCATAGGGGCAAGTATCAACAAGAATGGCACAATCCGATATCAAGCAACCAAAGTGGGAAAAGACACCGCCTTATCCCAGATCGTTAAACTAGTAGAAGACGCACAAGGCTCTAAAGCACCGATTGCTAAATTGGCGGATATTATTTCCGGGTATTTTGTGCCGATCGTTATTGGAGTTGCCATTCTTTCTGCATTAGCGTGGTATTTCGGAGGAGAAACAGGACTCTTCGCCTTAACGATTGCTATTTCCGTTTTAGTGATTGCCTGCCCATGTGCTCTTGGCCTTGCCACTCCGACTGCGATTATGGTTGGTACCGGTAAGGGTGCCGAAAACGGGGTATTAATCAAAAACGGTGGTGCACTGGAAACAACCCATAAAATCCAAACGATCGTATTTGATAAAACAGGTACGATTACCGAAGGGAAACCTAAAGTGACAGACATTGTCACGACAAAGGAAATCTCTGAAAGAGAATTGCTGCAATTAACAGCATCTGCGGAAAAGGGCTCTGAGCATCCATTAGGTGAAGCCATTGTTAAGGGAGCAGAAGAAAAAGGGCTTGCCTTTATGAAGGCAGAAGACTTTAAAGCTATCCCCGGACATGGAATTGAAGTAACGATAGATGGCAAAGCTGTACTGGCTGGCAACAGAAAATTAATGGATGTACGCAATATTTCCTTGGATACACTGGCCACCACATCAGATGAGTTAGCCGGTCAAGGGAAAACGCCCATGTACATTGCGATTGACAACAGAATTGCGGGGATCATTGCAGTAGCCGATACAGTCAAGGAAAACAGCTTAAAAGCCATTGAAAAACTTCAAAAGATGGGCATCGAAGTGGCAATGATCACCGGCGACAATAAACGCACAGCTGAGGCTATTGCCAAACAAGTCGGAATTGATCGTGTATTGAGCGAAGTATTGCCAGAAGACAAAGCAAATGAAGTGAAAAAACTCCAGGCAGAAGGCAAGAAAGTGGCCATGGTGGGGGACGGCATCAACGATGCACCCGCCCTCGTACAAGCCGATATTGGCATAGCCATTGGTTCAGGTACGGATGTTGCAGTGGAATCTGCAGACATCGTCCTCATGAGAAGTGATTTACTGGATGTTTCAACAGCTGTGGAATTAAGTAAGGCAACCATTCGAAATGTTAAACAAAACTTATTCTGGGCCTTTGCATATAACGTACTAGGCATTCCGTTTGCCATGGGAATTTTCTATCTCCTTGGCGGCCCCTTATTAAACCCGATGCTTGCTGGCGCTGCAATGAGCTTAAGTTCCGTTTCGGTAGTAGTAAATGCTTTGCGTTTGAAACAGTTTAAACCGTCAGTCACTAATTAAGGAAAGGAGAGAGGTTGAAATGGAAGATAAACTGGAACTTGAATTATATACAAGGCCGACATGTTCCGATTGCCAAGACGCAAAAAAATATTTAGTTTCTAATCACATTCCTTATGCCAACAAAGATGTAAGCCAAAACCTTAGCTTAGAGGAAGAGTTAAAAAAGATTTCTGGCACGCGGATCGTTCCGCTGTTTGCTTTTTATAAAAAAGGGTTATTCGGCAAAAGAAAGCTGATCAAACACTTTACTGGTTTTGAGAACAACAAGAATGAAATCATTAGCATGTTAACAATGTGAAAAAAGCAATTCAGTCATTCTTTTCCTCTTCACGGGCCATTCGTCTCTTTTGCAGAAGAACATGGAATAGACACTAAGGGATGAGGTAAAAGGGAGAATCACATGCTGTTCATACAGGTGATTCATCAAATAGAAACAGCTTTATTAAAACAAAATCAGATACCTTACAGGGGTAAGGTAATGAACACTCAATTTAACTCAATAAAATTATAGGAGGAATTTAAATGCAACAAACAACACTAACTGTGCCAGGAATGTCATGCAGATCTTGCGTGAATAAAATCGAGGGAAATGTGAGTGAAAGAAATGGCGTGGAATCAGTCAAAGTTCAACTTTCTGACGGAAAAGTAGCTGTCACTTTCAATGAACGTACAATTGATTTGGCTGAAATTAAACAGGCGATTAAAGAAACGGGCTACGAGGTGGTCGATGAATCTGTTGAAGAAGGCGGCCGTGGCGATTCTTGCTGTCATTGATTTTGAAAAAGGCTGTCCTGAATTCTTAAGACCATAAAAAACAGGTAGCTCCTTTATTTATCAAATGATTATATTAATCCAACAACTTGTCGATCGGTCATTAAACAAAAGGCCCGCTGGAAAGAATTCTCTTTCCGACGGGCCTTTTGTTTCGATTAAGCGATGCTCCGGCAAGCTTCTGCGCATTTGCGGCAAGCTTCCGCACAGCGTTTACAGTGTTCATGGTGCTCAGCATGCTTCGCGCATTCGTCTCCACAGGCTTCACAAATTTTCGCACAAACTGCCGCCAGTTCCGACACAAACGGTGAATTGCGGGAGATTGCCTGTTCCAACAATGCGCAGATATCCGCACATTCTCGGTCCAACCGAATGCACTGAGTCATCATCTTCACGTCTTCTTCTTTCAGACAAGCGTCAAAACAGTGGTTGCATTCTGCTGCGCAGTCGTGCAAAATCCGAATGAGTTCCTGATGTTGTTCATGTGCCACGTTAAAACCTCCATTTTATTTTATTTTTCTTGCTTCACTACTAACTCTTCCCCCTGCCTTCACTACTAAACAGGATTTCCAAAACTCCACAGAAACTGCACGATTTTTAGGGATTTCAAGAAAAACTTTTTTGTTTTTTGGGGAATCCCCTGCTATTCTTGCATGGTTTCCGATACAAAATGAAAAGGCCTGCTTAACTCTTTTGCTTGGTTTGCAGCTATAGGTTCACTCTTTCTATTTGCAGACCTGCGCAGGAGAGGCGCCTTATGGAAGAAAAAATGGATTGGCAGCGTATTTTTAGGCTTGGGAACACTCCAGGTTTTTGATGGCATCGTCGCTCATGAAATTTTAAGGATTCACCAAGTTCGTTACAATGTCAATACTCTGCCTTACGATTTAGCATGGAACCTGGCTGGGGGATTCCTTTTGTTAATTGGAATTGTTCTACTGTTGCAAACAAGGAATCCATCTAGTAAATCCTAATTTACAAATATGACTGATGTTCTTAGTCGAATAGTTTAAATCCTTCTTTTTAAATAGAGGAAGTAGTAGGAGAGTAAGGAGGAAGCGAACTCCGGTATTTTTATTGACAATCCTGTCAATATCCCTTTAAACCGAATCTGTTGTTTTGGGACGGATTAAACGATATGCTTATATGAAATAATACCCCCAGGGGTTTTAAGGGAGGCGCCATAACATGGTTGAAAAGAGATTTAATCCCAATAAAGCAGGAGTATTACTAAGTGAGGAACGTCAAGCATTGCTGCCAGCAGAAAAAATTGTGCACTATTTAGAGGTTGGAAAGAATGACGTTGTAGCCGACTTAGGCGCCGGGAATGGTTACTTTACTATTCCGCTGGCTAAAAAAACGGAATATCCAGTTTATGCGGTTGATATTGAACCCAAAATGCTGTCCATGCTAAAAGAGACTGCGGAAAAAGAATCGGTTGAGAATATTCACTATATCCAAAGTGATTTGGAAGACATTGCTTTGGAAGATAAAACAGTGGACAAGGTAATGGCTGCGTTCGTCATTCATGAAGTCCCTGATTTTCATAAGGCCCTCAGCGACGTAAGAAGAATTTTAAAGCCTGACGGTATCTTCCTGTTAATCGAATGGGAAGCGGTTCAGACGGAGATCGGCCCACCCCTGGGAGATAAAATTTCTTCGGAGGAAATGAAGAAACTGCTGGAGAAGAATGGATTCCATTCAGAAACTATTCAGTTGAATGATATCCATTACGCAATCGTTGCGAAGCTTGTGAAAGGAAAGGGATAATCATGAAAATTTTATGGAATTCATTATGACCGTCTCAACGAATTGCGTTCCTGGCAGGATTCGCGTTTCTTGTATTTATCGTTATTGAGAAGTTCTAAAGAACGAGTTAATAAAAATAGGTTTTGTTCGGGTAAATGAGGGAATTTTATCAAAAGAATGATTTTACAAAAAGAGAGGTGCACTAACATGTTCAATTACACGGTAGAAACATCAAAAAGCAGAGACGAAGCTGTTCAGACGCTTGAGGAGAATTTAAAGGCAGAAAAGTTCGGCGTTCTATGGAACTTTGACTTAACGGCCAAACTTCAGGAAAAAGGCACTGACTTTGACACGCCATTTACAGTACTTGAAGTCTGCAACCCGCAGGAAGCGAACCGGGTACTGTCAGAAGACCTGCTGGTCGGCTACTTTCTTCCCTGCAAAATTGTCGTCTATGAAGAAAACGGCACCACGAAAATCGGCATGCCGAAGCCGAGTGCGTTGATTGAAATGGTTAATAATGATTCCATCAAAAAAATTGCGGTAGATATTGAAGAACGATTGATCGGCTGCATTGACAAGTCGAAGTAACGGCTAGTGGCTATATTTTTTATATGATAATATACCCCTTCCCGTAATAATTGGGCTGAGTGCTAGGAGGAATTCAACATGACGGTAAAATCAATATCTCCACAAGACATTGCAGACCAGGTAATGAACCAGGAACCGGTTTATGTATTGGATGTCCGAGACAAAGAGTCATCAGAGGATTGGCGAATTGAAGGAAAACAGGTGCATTTAATCAATATCCCTTTGGAGCAGTTGAAAGGGTCCAGTCGAATGGAACTGAAAGAGCTCCCGCAACATCAACCGTTGTACACGGTGTGCGCCAAAGGGAATACCTCCCAGAAAGCAGCTGAGTTTCTGACTGCAAACGGATTTGACAATGTTTATTCAATCGAAGGCGGGATGGCTTCTTGGAGTGAACAGCTCGAACCGGTCAAAATTGGCGAAGTGAATGGTGGATCCATCTATCAATTTGTTCGTCTCGGTAAAGGCTGCCTGTCCTACCTGATCGAATCGGACGGAGTGGCTGCAGTCATCGATGCCAGTCGCATGACGGAAACCTACGAACAATTTGCCAGAAAAAACGGCATCCAGATTAACCATGTCATCGACACGCATTTGCACGCTGACCACATCTCTGGAGGGAAAAAGCTGGCGGACGCGGCCGGTGCCTCCTATTATCTGCCGCCGGATGATGCGGAAGAAGTCGTCTTTAGTTTTGAGCCAGTTACCGACGGGATGAAACTTGAAGTCGGGAGCGCACTAATCGAAGCAGTGTATTCCCCAGGGCATACCATCGGCAGCACGACTTTCGTGATCGACAATAAGTATCTGCTGACGGGGGATATTCTGTTTGTGGAATCCATCGGGCGGCCGGATCTGGCCGGTAAAGCGGGAGATTGGGCAGATGATCTGTATGAAACCCTCTATCACCGTTACAAAAAATTGGCCGATGATCTGCTTGTGCTTCCAGCCCATTACGCGGACGTCAGTGAACTGAATGAAGACGGCAGTGTTTCCGAGAAACTGTCTGTCCTCTATCGGAACAATGAAGGCCTGCAGATAAACGATGAAGAGAAATTCATCAAGCGGGTGACGGAAGGCTTGAAAGACCAGCCGAATGCCTATGAGGAAATACGGCAGACAAATATGGGCAAAATCAATCCGCCGCCTGAAGAAGCAAAAGAAATGGAGACAGGCCCGAACAACTGCGCTGTCTAATAGAAGAAACGGATAATCCTTGACCGCGGAAACAGTTAGCCCTAAACTGGGCACAGGTCAACGGGTTATCCGTTTTTAATTGTCAGTTCAAATATAGAACAAAAGAGGAAGACGGATGCTGATTAGCGCCCGCCTTCCTCTTTTGTCTGTAAAAGTGTACTTTTACGAACGGTTTTTTCTTTAAGATATTTTACTCATTTGGGTTTTGTTGAATTGAAAAGACCTTTATAAATTTTCTGCGGTAAGGTACTCGACAGCTCTTCCATGGTTTTTCTTCAAATATCAATTTTTCCATAAGTAAATCCGGACGAGGTATCGTCCGGATTTTTTTAAGATTAGGAAAGTATACAAAGTCGATATATCGTGAATCCGATGTGCAGGGCAGTTTTAACGAAGTGCGATATTTCCTATTCAACTGCCTTTGACAGATTTATATTCATTGTACTCAGGCATCACCTTGTGATCCATGTATTTATGGAAAAACCATTCGCCTCCGGTTATGATCAAAGCTGAAGTAAGCGCAGGGGTGACAAGTTGTGCCATGTCACCGGTCAGCAATTGGCCGACAAACCAGATGACGAGAAAAGCCAGAACGAAATCCGAAATCGTCGCGATGGCGTTGCGCGTATCCTGGTCCGCAGGCTTTCCTGCGTTCAGGAAAATTAGCAGATCGCCCATCATATAAGCGAGCGCAGTCAATGCCAAGCTGATTAAAAGCGTATCGACAAATGAAATATCAAAAATCCACGTCATGACAATCAAGAGAATGGCGGTGATCATAGCAAATTTAATGATAAGAGCTTTCGCATGATTCATGAAGTATCTCCTCCAGTTAAAAGTGGGATTATGAGAGATTTAACCTTTTTTATAGCATTCAACATAGGTTCTGCCATTTAATGTTTGAAATCTAATTTCCTTAAGAAATTGGATTCCTTACATTGACATACCCATGAATATTCTGGAATGATCCAATTAATTGGGAGAAAAGAAAAAACACCCCCAACGTTATATATAATAACAACGACAAAATGGAGGTGCTTTTACTGTGTTGGTTCCAAAGGTTTCGTAAAAACGATTCTATCCAGAGGAAACTAAACAAGAGGTCAGTCGGATAAAGCATCTGTTTTCGGTCTTTTAATGATTTAAAAACTGCACATAATGAAATTGAATTCCATTGTACAGTGTTTAAAATCATTTCACTTTAGCTGCAGAACTTTCCATATTCGCTTTTCTGACTTCCATTCTTTTGACGATAAATATACTTCCTTCATATAATATCGCCATCGGAATCAATACCAGCAGCTGACTAAGGAAATCCGGCGGTGTAATCAGGGCCGAAACGATGGCCAATACTATATAAGACCATTTCCGAATTTTTCTCATGGAAACTGATGTCAATACACCGATAGATGATAAAAACAACGCAACTATCGGCAACTCAAATAGTAAACCCAAAGGAACGGTCGTCATAATTAGAAAATGAATATATTCACTGGCAGAAATCAAGACATCGAAATTGGCAGATCCCATCCCGACTAAAAATTGATAACTCAAAGGATTAACTACGTAATAGCCAAATACTACCCCCATAATAAAAAGAAAGAGCATAGCAGGGGAATACAACCCAATGAATTTTGCCTCTTTATCTTCCAGCCCTGGCTTAACGAACTGCCATAAAAAATGGCTGAGAAAAGGCAAAGACAATCCAAGTGCGAGAGTCACCGAAATCGATGTATAAAATTTGATAACTTCTAACGGTCCGAGAATCACTAAACTATGTCCTTTCACGACATAAGGAAACCAAAAATTCAGCGTCGAGAAGACCAATACCAAAAAGAGTGTAAAAACAAAAGCACTTTTAATCAACTGCGTCCGCAATTCGCCTAAATGACCCACCAAAGACTCTATCTGAGATTCGGAATTTTCCTTTGGTGGCTCGGGCTTCTCCGGCGGCTCTTTCAATGGTTTTTCCGGTGGTTTTTCCACCGGTTTGTCAGGAGTCGGCGCTTTCTTATGAAGAGGACTTATCAATTTGCGATCTCCGTAAGGATCCATATAACCACCTTCACACTTTTTCTGATTTTTTCTCTTCCTTCACTTCTTTTTCTTTCGGCTCATCATCGTCATCGATAAGGCCTTTTGTCGAATTTTTGAATTCTGCAAACGTCTTTCCGACAGCACCGCCTATTTCAGGAAGTTTTCTTGGTCCGAAAATAATAAGAATAATAACCAATATGATAATCAACCCTGGAACCCCTATTGATGCTATTCCACCCATAATCTATTCCTCCTTTTTTGGTTAAACAAGTGATCCTCCATTTTCACTGTACTTGATGATGCCCTCAGCGCAACGGTATGCAAGTGCACCTACTGTTCCTGTCGGATTATAGCCACCGTTATGCGCAAAATTCCCAGCTCCTACCACAAACAGATTTTCAGCATCCCAATGTTGTAAGTAATTATTCACAACACTCGTTTCAGGGTCTGCACCCATAATGGTCCCCCCGGTATTATGTGTTGTCTGGTAAGGTACAATGTCATAATCAGACACTGGCTCCCGGCCGACCACGGTTTTTGCTCCCATTTCTTTCATAATTTCTACTGCTCTTTCCGTCAAGTACGAGTGTAGAGCACGGTCTTGATCAGTGAAATTATAAGTAAGTTGCAGCAACGGAACTCCGTAAATATCTTTATAAGTATCATCCAAAGCCATGTAATTATCCCGGTGTGGCATGGAAGCCCCTTGTCCGGTTACATTTAAAGTTCTCGTGTAACTATGGATGGAGGCTTTTTTGAACTCCGCTCCCCAAGACGGCGTATCCGGAGGGACCGGATTCGAAGCAATGGGCCTTTGTCCTGTTTGTGTCATTGAAAAACTGGCACCGTGTATAAAATCAAGGCCGCTATGATCGAAAGCATCTCCATTGAAATCATCAATCGACATTCCCAGTGCACCGGCTCCCATGAACGTGTTCATTTGTTCTTCGAAAAATCCGGAAGCACCTGGTAATATTTGGTAGGCGTAATTTTTCCCTAACGATCCGCGACCGGTTTCCGGATTATACATTTCGCCGATTCCCGAGACCATTAGTAATTTGGCATTGTTCATCACGTAACTGGTCAATACAACCACTTCTGCCGGTTGAATGAACTCTTCGAACGTGAGCGTGTCGATATATCGAACGCCTGTTACACGGTCTCCATCTTTTAACACTTCCACGACATTTGCGTTGAATGTGATGTTGTAGTTGCCGGTTTCTCTTGCTGCTGGTACAACTGTAACTTCAGGAGAGGATTTTGCCCCGTATTCACAGCCGAAACGTTCACAAAAGCCACAATATTGGCAAGCATTGATTTGCTGGCCATCCGGATTTTCGTATGTTTCCGACAAATTTGCAGAAGGCATCATGAAAGGTGTATACCCTAAATTCGATGTTGCTGTTTCGAATTTTTGAAGTAACGGCGTTTTTTTCATAGGAGGCGTTGGATAATCACTCGAGCGTTCTCCTGCAAATGGATTAGCATTTTCTCCTGAAATGCCTGCGGTTTTTTCAAACTTATCAAAATAAGGTTCTAGTTCGTCGTACGTAATGCCCCAATCTTGAATCGTATACTCTGGGGGAAGTTTATCCGCTCCATATTTTTCATCGGTCATTGTCTTAATTTGAAAATCGTAAGGCAAAAAACGCCACGTTTGTCCGTTCCAATGAGTTCCAGCTCCCCCTAAATTCTCTCCTAACAGAAAGGAACCCATTTGGCGCATCGGCAGTGCCCGTTGGTTACGCTTATTGCGGAACGTAATCGTTTCTTTTGATAAGTCCTGCATCAATTCGTAACGCATCGCATAGCGATACTCATCATGTACGATATTAAAATCTTCTGTGCCGCGTTCATGACCGCGTTCAAGCCCTACGACGGTGAGTCCGGCTTTTGCACATTCCGCTGCAATGATTCCACCTGTCCAACCGACTCCCACTGTTACTACATCCACTTTTTCCAAAGTTTTTGCCATTTAATCTCCTCCTCTAATCCATACCAAGCGACTGTGGTTCAATTTCTACAAAGTCTTCATTTTCGATTTCATTGATGTAAGCTGCTTGATGCCCGGGAAAATCCTTCATTTTCCAGCCCTCCATGTTTTGGTTCCCTCCATAAATAGGATCTGCGTAAGCTCCTTCTAGTGTAGCCTGCCGCATAAGCCGGAAGAAGAACAGAGAAGATGTCCCTTTCATTGGAATTTCGTCTTCTTGAAAAGCTGTCAATATTTCATCCATCTGCTCGCCTTCCAAATCGACAAAATTGGCATTAAACCGGCTTTTCGCTTCTGACTGCATTACTTGCACACCCTGTCGGAACATCTCATTTCTTCTAAGCCGGCTTTGGTAGCCTTGTGTTCTTTCTCCAGTAAAAAAAGGAGGCTGCATATACTCTTTCGAATTTTCGCCGTAACTTCCCGCCAATTGCCGGTCGATAAAGTATGGCACCCCAAGGCCGATTGCTCCTGGGCCTAAATCATCTTCCGGAAAAATCCGTTCTGTAGCTTGTGCAAGAATTTCAAATTCAGCATTGTTTTTAAAAAACATCAACCCTCTGACGCCGCCGGCTGACCCTTCTTCACCATCACCGTGGGCTGGGGTATTAGGCGTCGCAATGTCCTGACTAGTGTTCGCCCCAATGAGACCACCGATTACCCCGCCACCAATTAATGCTCCGGTGGCTATACCTGAGGTTTTCAAAAAGTCGCGCCTGGAAAAATTATTTTTATCTTTCGCCATCTTTTTATCCTCCTTTTAAAAAACTAAAAATTCCAACTATAATTATCTGTTACCCTATTACTTTAGGTTTAATCTTATAAATTGAGGCAATTTCACAACTCAGAGTCCTTGGGACTTTCCAGACCGTTAATACTTACTTGTAAATCAAACAAAGTAAGTTTTATTTAGTGTTTATCTAAGAATATAGCAAGGTAGAGGTTTGAAAAATAACATAAATTTAGGGAGGTGTATTTTCATGACTCAGCAAGCAAAAGAGTGAATTGCTTCATGCTAGAGGAACATCGATAGAAGATGTTCAGAAAGAATTGCAAGTAATCAGAAATTGTTGTGAGGAGTTAAAAACAGAGGAAGCGGGAGAAATATTAAATTGCTGCATAAATATTGAAAACGCCGAATGAGGAGAACAGATCCTGAAAGAGACGGAAAAATCCGAGGCTGCTGCACTTAATTAAAACGTATATTTTTAAAATCATCAAAAGCCGCCAAAATTTCATGTGGCGACTTTGGAATGCATCTCCGTTAACATATGAGGGATTATCGGCAGGGAAGAGACTTGATAGAAAGTCTCTTCTTTTTTCGTTCGTGTTCGTGTAAGTGTACTTTTACGAACGGTTTTATTTCCAGAATAATCTATCTATTAAGTTGAAATTCAAGTATATTAAAATTAAACGTTCAGAATCAAAAGGTTGCTTGTTCAACTAATGTGGCAGAAATTTGTAATAAGCATATTTGTCTTTGTGGAAAAATTTCTTAATAAAGGGGGTATAAAATTGAAGAGGATTTTTTTAATAGTTGGTTTATTGCTGGTATCCGTTTTTATCTTAGGTGCCTGCGGTAATGTGGAGAAAACGCAACATATTGAGGTATACGTTATTGAAATATTGGAGGAAAACGATGAAGGTTTTTCCGAAAGAACGGGTTATAAGAAAGTAAATGCAATCACCAATACAGAAACAAGTGAAAACCATGTGGAAACAGATATTAAAGCGATTGAGGACTTTTATGATACGGAAGGAAATTATATACGAACAGAAATTATCCATTCAAAATTTGATAAATCTCATATTACCAAAGCCGAAGATGGCAAAGAACGCAAAGAGGAAATTCAGGAACCATCAACCATCCTAACCCCAGATGAAAGTATTGAACATTTTAGATTAGAGGATATGACAACGGAAGAGAAAGAAAAAGTGAAAGAACATGTCCTGTCTTTTATGGATATGCTGTAAGCCATATGTAGCTGATGGGGCTCTAGCGGTATAAACATTATTACTAAATGGAACTTCCATAAAAATGGGGTGCTTATTTTTATTCTTCATTGAATCAGTTTACATATCATAGCGTTATCGGAAGCTGCAAAATAGAAGGGAGACATTTGGTGATTTCTGAATGTCTCCCTTCTATTTAGTACACACCAACAATGAGTGTAACCAATGCCTGTAACCATTCGATTAATGGGAAGAAAGAAGAAACAACAAATTCAAAATCCATCTTCCAAGAGCTGCATTAACAGGAAAACGACGCCAAAGCTTCTGGTGCCAACTGTTCAAGAGATGTTGTTTAATTCATACGTGGTGGAGCTCATTCCTTTATTCCATAAGTAATGAGCTTCCCCTTAGCTTATAAATTAAGAATAAAATTATGCAGACATTGACCAATAAGAGAAGATGGAATGTAAAATTGAAATCCAGTGTGATTAAAATCGCCGTAATTGAGATGAGACCTGTGCTGATAATAGCGATGATTATAGTGGATTTACCCTGCTTGATTATTTCCATCTCACTGGACCAGTTATAATTTGGGAATTTCAAATTGACAAAGAAGCCAGTGATGCTAATAAGCAATAAACTTGTGATTGTAAAAGAAATGAAGAGCAGTGAATCCAATAACGATGAACTGAAATTTTGAGTATAGACCAAAATAGCACAAGCTAATCCTGGCACAAAAAGCATCATGTTTAACGCAATTTTGGCTTTTGCAAGGTCCATTAAAGGGAGGGGAGACGTCAACAAAATCCAGATGCTTTGGCCTTCAAAAGATAGGCTTGATGAAGTGGTTGTGGTCAAAAGAATACATACAGTCGTAAATAGAATGAAGATATATTTGCTTGATAACGTGATAAAGGACAGTTCCAAGGTAGTGTCATACAAAAGAGGGGAACTATTGAACAAGTAAGCCAGGCTGCCAATGAGTAATAAAGCCGGTGTAAGCACTGTATTGCTGACATAGGTAATAGATGATAGATAAAGTTTCAGCTCTTTTGAGAATAGACATTTAAATGAACTATTGGAAGAAACCGTGCTAGAATCACGTGCTCTCCTTTTTGACGAAGTAGAATAGCTTGCAACTAAGAAAGCATATCTTTTAGTAAATACGTATCCGGTTATGAGAACAAGAACGAGAGTTATTGCTAGCAAGCTCAGCAAGTAAAAGAATCCGAATTCTGAGGTAGAGTTGCTAATGATGCCGAACAAGTAGAGTGGGGAACTAGTAGAAAAAATGTCTTTGTAATTCAATGACGCAGAGTTGTATGTGATATATAAAAGAGGTGAAAGGAATAAAAAGAATATAAGCAAAGCTTCGATCACATTACTATGGATTCTTAAAAAATTAAGAAGAATTTTTACTGCTAATGAAATGATGAATGTTGTTGTAATAACTAGTAAAGGAAGTATCACTACAAGGATAAGACTGGATAATAGAACGAACCAGAAGTCGGGAAGAATGAACATATGCAACAAGATGCCAGCAAAAACGGCTATTGCAGTAATGAGTAAATAAAGAATCATGAGTTTGATTACATTAAAGAGCTTGGCTTGCCATAATGGAATAGGCAGGCTGAAAATAAGTTCAGTATCTGAAGAAAAAATCATTTTTTTAATGCTGCTTAAGATGGTCCAGAACCCCAAGGCCCAAAACAAAATAGACGAAAGAATCGGAAAAAATAACATGGATTCTTCGTTGATGTACAAATCAAAAGCGATATAGACAATATATCCAATGGCCATAACAACAGCGGCACAATAGCCTGCCAACGTAAGAACAGCGTGCTTTCGGTCGTCCTGGTTATTGGATGATTCCAATCTGGAAAACTGAAAATCATTTGCCAAGATATACTTTTGCAATTGAATTAGCTTACTCATGTGCTGTGATGCTCCTGAATTTTTCGCCCAAGCTGCTCTCAGACAATAGGTTGATCATCGTATCATTGACGACCACTTCGCCGTTGTGGATCATGACCACTTTATTGCATAGCTTTTCCGCTACTTCTAAAACGTGGGTCGAATACAACACAATGGATCCTTCAGCTACCCGTTTTTTCATTTCTTCCTGTAAAAAGTAAGTGGCGTTCGGATCTAGCCCGACAAAGGGTTCATCCAATATGATTAGCTTTGGATTATGCATAAGGATTGAAATAAGAACGAGTCTTTGTTTCATGCCATGCGAATAAGTAGAAATCAAATCATGGATAGCACTACCGAAATTGAGCTTTTTCAGCAAGGTGTTCAATTGTTCGTTTATCGTCTCGTTGTCAATTTGATAAATGCTTCCAATCAGTTCCAGGTACGAATACCCCGTCATGTTCCCATAGAGCACAGGAGTGTCGGGAGAGTAACCGACCATATGTTTAAATTCTTGTGGGTTTTTCTCTATACTCACGCCATCTAATTCAATAGCGCCTTGATCAAAGCTATGAATACCCACGATGGATTTGATGGAAGTCGTTTTTCCAGCTCCGTTCATGCCGATGAAGGCGCAAATATCGCCTTCCACCAAATCCAAGGTTAAATTTCTAATGCCTTTTTCAGATCCTTTATATAACTTGGTCAAGTTGTTTATCGATAACATTTGAACTAGCCTCCTTCAATTAAGACTTTTTGAGATTCATATTGGCCCATGAGAGATTAAGTAAAATGAATGCCACACAAGTTGCAATACTGAAGTAATTGGAGTCGTGGACCGACAGCAACTGGTTCTCCGCGAGGTTTAAGATGCCGCCTGGGGACAGCTGGAACAAGAAGTGGTTGAACCCCTTGATCAGAATAAAGAAAATAGAAGCGGCGATTGTCGTAACGGCGATTAGGATGGGACTCTTGACAAAGGTGCTGATCAAGATGGCCAGACTCACGACGAAGAGGATCCATAAACTGTACAACAGCAGAAACAGGAAAAAGTTTGAAAAAGAGAAAGAACCGAATAAGAAAATGGTGTAACCATAGGAAACGACTGCCCCAATGGATATGCTGAACATGCTGATTACCCAATGTCCCATTAGTTTTGACAATAGGTAGGAGCGCAGCGAAACAGGACGGGTCAATATGAAATCTTGCATACCGCTGTTACGGTCGGCTGCAATCAGCCCCATGAAGCTAATAATCAAGATGATGAGTCCGATTTGATTGAATTGGCCGGAAATGGTCGACAGGAGAACTTCAGCAGAACTTGGCACTGGCCGGTTCGGATCGATGGTGATCCCATCTGCGCCGCCAACATTTTCGAGGATAACGTCCATGTATTTAGTGATCAGCGGTTGAGTAATGCCCAAGATCACGAAAAATAGTGATAACCAGATGAACTTAAATTCTTTTGCAGCTTCTACTAATTCAGTGCACGTTAATGTATAAAAGTTTGTCATGTGTCCGACACCATCTCCAGGAAAATTTCTTCTATCCCTCTTTCATAAAACTCAATGGATGTAATATCC
This sequence comes from Planomicrobium sp. MB-3u-38, assembly GCF_002836425.1. NCBI lineage: Bacteria > Bacillati > Bacillota > Bacilli > Caryophanales > Caryophanaceae > Planomicrobium > Planomicrobium sp. MB-3u-38. The sequence goes on from NZ_PJBO01000073.1 coordinate 45,932, forward strand.
ATTTCTTTTGCAGCGAAGTCGTTTACGACTTTCTGTAAATCCAATTCTACAGCTCCCGTCAAAAGAAAGGTGTTCGGTGATAGGCATTCAACGCGTTCGACCTCAGAGCTTTTCAATGCTTCACTTGTTTGCGGGACATTTCCCATCTTAACTAGAATTTGTTTACGGTCTGATTTCTGAAATTCTTCGGTTATGTTTCCGACAATCATTCCATTTTTAATGATGATGTACCGGTCGCAAAACTCGCTGGCGTCGTCCAATATATGTGTCGAAATGATGATGGTCGTTCGCTTCTTTAAGCGAGCGATCAATTTTTTCACTTCATTCCTGCCGATCGGATCCAACGCAGAAACCGGTTCATCCAAAATCAGCAGCAGCGGTTGGTGCAAAATGGCCTGAGCAATCCCGAGCCGCTGTTTCATGCCGCCAGATAATTGTTCCACTTTGTAATTTCCTTTATCCTTGAGCCCGACTTCTTCTAAAACCGCTGAAATATTCCCCTTTAAAAATGTCTTGTCCAAGCCTGACAATTTTCCGAAGAAAAAGAGCGATTCCTCACACGTCATCCAAGGTTTGAAGTCCGTATGCTGAGACAAATAGCCAATATTTTTCTTGTGCTGCACGATAGGGTTGGAATTGAATGTAATGTTCCCTTGTTCATGCTGCAGAATTCCAGTCATGCATTTAATGAGCGTCGTTTTTCCGGCGCCGTTCGGACCTAATAAACCGACACACTCGCCTTCTGCAATCGAGAAGGTGACATCGCTCAAGATTTTTCTTTTTTTGATCGTCTTATGAAGCTTCACCACTGTAATCATTTCGGATCATTCTCCTTCCAATCACTAAATACAATATCGGTCCGAGCAATTGGAGCAATGTAATGGTGACCAGCCAAATATATGGCGAGACAATCAGATCTTTTCTTTTGAACCAATCATAGAGCGCGACTCCAATCAGTAATAAGTTAAATAAAATAATTGGCAAGACAAAAGGAAGAATCTGCGGCCAATCAATTTCAAGTAGAACAGTCATATCTGTATTCATATAAAACACTCCTTCAATTATCATTATCAATAATGATAATTGAAAAGTCAACAACTCTATTGTATTTTAGATGTATACTCAAAAATAAATTAAAGAGTAATCTCATTTTTTATTGTAAGAAAATCCTGATATGGATGTTTATAAGAGGTTGGTAATCTGGAAGAAAGACTAATAAATAGCTTACTAAGCATGAATAAAAAGGAGATCGAAATAGATGGAGTTTGATTTATTTAAAAACCAGGTCAGGTTCAAAATAGCTTTGGAATTAATAGATGTCGATGAAGGGTTATCGATTATGCAATTGAATAAATTATTGAAAGAAGTATCGCAAGCGACATTATACAGACACGTAAACTCAATGGTTGATGATGATTTATTGAAAGTCGTTGGCATAAATCGTATTGGAAAAGTTGAAGAAAAGCTGTATGCCCTGAATACTCAAGCTTATAAGATTAGCGAAGAAGATTGGCAGTCTGCCTCTTACGGCGATAAAATAAAGTTTGTAACTTATTTTTTTATGTATATTTTACAAAATTATAAGGATTATCATGAGAATAGAGTTACCGAAAATTCTCAAGATCAAGCGACATTTTCCTTAGTGAAATTGAACTTAACAGATGATTTATTCGATGATTTTCAGACGGAATTAAGCACATTAATGGAAAAGTACTATAATAGAAAAGAGGATAAAGAAGGAAAGGATCGGACGATTTCCATGGTGATTATTCCGTAACATCTCTTCTTTGAAGAGAAATTATTCTTTAAAACTTTGTTTACATGTGATGACGTTATCGGAAGTTCTTTAAAAACAAATATAAGAAAGGAAGAGGGAAGCCAACTT